>JANNCX010000051.1:0-7446 GCA_031387145.1 Salinibacterium sp. | reverse complement strand
GGGTGTTGTCATGACCACCTACTTGATCGATTTCTGCATGAGGACAGTGCCGAGCCAGCGGTCGAACTTGAAGCCGACTTTGCCCATGTGGCCGATTTCTTTGAAACCGAAGTTCGCGTGCATCGTTATCGACGCTTCTGCGCCCTTGTCGGCGATGACGGCGATGATCTCTTTGATGCCCGCTTCTCGACACTTCTCAATGAGTGCGGCGAGCAGGTCTTTGCCGAGCCCCTTGCCGGTGGATGCGGGGCCCAAGTAGATCGAATTCTCGACGGTGTAGCGGTATGCCGCCTTCTCTTTCCACGGATACACATAGGCATAACCGAGCAATTGCCCCGCCGGGTTCTCGGCGACGATGAAGGGCATCTTTTTCTCTTGCATCTTCGTGTACTTGCGCCGGAGTGTCGCGAGAGACATCGCGGTCTCGTCGAACGTCACGGTCGAGTTCATGACGTAGTGGTTGTAGATCTCGCGCACGCTCGGCAGATCGGCCGGCATGACATCGCGAATCGTGAAGTCGAAGGGCGTCTCTGGCGTCGGCGCGGGCTTTAAGTGCGGAGGCAACTGGCGACGAGGTTGATACTCCTCTTCGAGCATTAGCACCCTCCCGTCGTCGATCGCGTCGCTCTACGTGACATCACGCCGCCACGTTGTTGCCCAGCCGGCAGCCGCTACTACGCAACCAATTGCGAGTAGAACGAGTCCACCCTGCCACCACTCGAGCGACTGTACTTCGGTCGTACCGACACCGAGTGACGTAAAGACGCTTGACCCAACCAACGCGTCGCTTGCCGCACCGGGCAAGAACTTGCCAATCTGTGCCGTCCACTCCCAAATCGAGGTGCCGAGCCTCAGTATCGGCTCAACAAATTGGGTGAATGCAAGAACCACGACGATCGACGTAACTTGGTTAGGGATGAGAGTGCCGAGTCCGACCCCGATAACCGCCCACAGTGACATGGCAAGAACCATGCGGGCCGCGAGCAACCAGGTTTCGGGGCTATCGAGTGCCGGGTCGATCCCCGTGAGGCTAAGAATCGAACCGCCCAGCCCAATGGATGCCACGGCACCCGCAACCCCGAACACGGCACCTGCGACGCTCAACACGAGAAGCTTCGCGGCGAGAACCGCACCGCGACGCGGTGTCGCGAGGAACGTGGGAGTCAGGGTTTGGTATCGAAACTCGCCCGTGACGCTGAGCGTGCCGAGGATGAGGGGAAAAACGTAGCCGACCGCTGTCGCCGTGCTGTAGATCACGGGCGGCAACTGGTCGTCGGGCAATTGAGGCGCGCCTGGGCTCGCCGTCATTTGCTCCCCTAGCGCGCCGAAGAGTCCCGCGAGCAGTCCCGCGGTGAAGCCGACGTACCCAATGAGCACAAGCGCGAGTACCCACCACAACCGCACGGTTGTGAGCTTGAGCGCTTCCGCCTTGATCGCGCCGATCACGTGAGTGCTCCCGCCGACTCGGGCTGCGCGTCTGTGCCCACGAGCTCGAGAAACACTTGCTCAAGCCCGACCGATTCGACCGAGAGGTGGGTCAGGACGACTCCAGCGGCGAACGCTGCTGCTCCCGCGCGCTCGACGGAGATTCCCGTGGCGAGGAGTGCGGGATCCGTCGTCTCAATGCGGGCACCAGCCGAAGTGAGTGCTTTAGCGAGCGCCGAGCGATCGGGTGAATCGATGTGCACGACCGATCCTGCCTCGAGGCTCTCGAGCGAGCCTTCGTACATGGATCGTCCGCGCGAAATGATGACGACTCGATCGACGCTCTGCTGCACTTCAGACAACACGTGGGATGAGATCAGAACCGTGCGCCCTTCGTCGGCTTGACCTCGCAAGAAGCCGCGCATCCAACGAATCCCTTCGGGATCGAGCCCGTTTGTTGGTTCGTCGAGCACGAGTACGCCGGGATCGCCGAGAAGGGCGAACGCGAGTCCCAAGCGCTGCCGCATGCCGAGCGAGTACCCACCGACTCTACGGTCCATGTATTCCCCGAGACCTACGCGAGTGAGCACGTCGGCGACTCGCTGTGAACTGATCCCCTCTGCGGCCGCGTAAACCGCGAGGTGGTTTCGCGCGGAGCGTCCCGGGTGAAAGCTCGATGCCTCGAGCGCCGTGCCGACGGTCGAGAGGGGTCGCTCGAGGTCGCGGTAGGCGGAGCCGCCGATCGTTGCGGTGCCACTCGTCGGCGTTACGAGCCCGAGGAGCATGCGTAGCGTCGTCGTCTTACCCGAGCCGTTGGGTCCAAGAAAGCCCGTGACCGCGCCTGGCTCGACAGTGAACGTGAGGTCGTTTACGGCTTGCACCGACCCAAAATGCTTCGTGATTCCACGAATCTCGATCGTCGCTCCCGTCACCATTGTTCGAGCTTACGACGTGAGTCACCAATCGATCGAGGGTGCGCCTTGAGACGCGAGCAAGTCGTTTGCGCGACTAAAGGGGCGTGAGCCGAAAAATCCTCGCCGCGCCGAAAGTGGGCTCGGGTGGGCGCTCGAGATTGTGGCAGTTCGGCCTAACAGCGGCTCCACGCCCGCGGCATCCCGACCCCACAAAATTGCCACGAGCGGGCTCTCGCGAGCGACGAGCGCCGTGATGGCGGCGTCTGTGACGGATTGCCACCCTGCAGCGCGATGCGAGCCCGCGGCGCCTGATTGCACCGTGAGCACTCGATTGAGAAGCATGACCCCGTTCGCTGTCCACGGCGTAAGGTCGCCGTGATTCGCTGGCTCGATACCGAGGTCGTCCTCGAGCTCGCGGTAGATGTTGCGCAGGCTCGGGGGCAGCGGTCGAACCGTCTTATCGACAGCGAAAGATAGGCCGATCGGATGGCCGGGCGTCGGGTACGGGTCCTGACCCACGATGAGCACACGCACGTCAGCTAGCGGCAACTGGAAGGCGCGCAAAACGAGGTCGTCCGCGGGAAGGTATGGACGACCCGCTGCGGCCTCCGCACTCAAGAATTCGCCGATCCGGTGGATGTCTCGCGCGACGGGTTCGAGGGCCCTCGCCCAGTCCGGGGCGATCTGTCGGTCGAAAGAATGCGGTGTCACAACTCGAGCGTAGCGAGCCGCCAAGCGATAGCATCCGTTCATGTCACTGCTGCGCGGTAAGGCCGGGGCCATCACGTTCGGGCTCGTCGGATACCTGTTTCTCGTCGAGATTGTGAGTGGAATCCTGCAGGGGTTTTACGTCCCACTGATCCCCGACCTCGTCGAACACTTGGGCATCCGCGACGCGGACTTCAACTGGTTCGAGGCGGCTCAATTGCTTCTGAGCGCGATCGCCGTGCCGATTCTCGCAAAGCTCGGCGACATGCACGGCCACAAGCGTATTTTGCTCATTTCGACAGTGCTCACAGCAGCCGCGACGTGGGCACTGGCGTTTACGGGCGACTTCACGATGTTTCTGATCGCGTGGGCGCTTCAAGGGTTCTATGTAGTGTGGCTCCCGCTCGAGGTCGCCCTCATTTTTGACCGCGGACGCGTAACGCGCACGGGAGCCTCTCAAACTCGCCGGGCCGCTGGATACCTCGTCGTCGCGCTCCAGGTCGGCGCGATCATCGGAGCGCTAAGCGCTGGACGCATTTTTGCAGCGCTCGGTGGGGATGTTCGTACGACCCTCATGGTGCCAGCCGTCGCAGTGACGCTCGTGTTCTTCGCGATCCTGTTTGGAGTGCCCGAGTCCACTCCGCTCCCCGGTCGCACGCTCGACCTTCGCGGCTTCGTCGGACTCACGATCGGCCTCTTGCTCATCACCTCGGGGCTCACATTCTTGCGCATCAATGGTCCCGAGACGTGGTGGGTGTACGCACTCATGGTCGCGGGCGTTGCAACGTTCATTCCGTGGGGGCGCTTCGAATTGAGCCGCAAAGACCCCGCGATCGATCTTCGAGTTCTGCGCCAACCGACGATGTGGCCCGTGCAACTCACGGCCGGGCTCGTCGGGATCAGCCTATTGGGAGCTCAAGCACCGCTCGCGACGTTTGCGGGAACCGACCCCGTCAACGGGTACGGCCTCGGGCTCGACGCCTCAGACATTTCGAACCTCATCGGTGCCTACCTCGTGTCGATGATCATCGGGGCGCTCATCTTCCCGCGCTTGTCGAAGTGGACGAGCCCGCGCGTCGCCCTCATCATCGCGACGTTCTTCGTTGCGACGGGCTACTTGCTGTTCCTGCCATTCCATTCAACGGTCTTGACGACCTTCATCAACATGGCGGTCGCGGGTCTCGGCTCAGGCGCTCTCGTCGGAGCGCTTCCGTCAGCGGCAGCGGCGGCGGCACCTCGCGGACAGACCGGCATCTCGACCGCTCTCACCAACACGACGAAGACGATCGGCGGATCATTCGCTTCCGCGGTCTTCGCGATCGTACTCACGGCGGGCGTCGCCGGAGCGGCAACCGCGACCGCATCGAGTCTGTTCGGCTATTTGACCGTCTTCACGATTTGCGGTGTCGGTGCACTCGTTGCCGCCGTGTTGCTCTTCCTCGTACCCAAGCTCGCGTTTGCCGACGTCGACGCCGAACTCATGGCCGAGGCCGGGGTGACGGAAAGCGAGAGCAGTGACTGAGCAATTCGCTGCGCGGTTCGAGACCCTGACGACGGCACACCTCGCGGACGCGTGCGTTCGCGAGGGGGTCACGGTGCGGTGCGCTCCCGCGGCTGTGCACGGCATCCGCTCGGCAACGCGGCTTGCCGGCCGAGCCCGACCCGCAACGCACGTCGGTAGCGTCGACGTGTTTCTCGAGGCGATCGATTCGGCAGCTGTGGGTGACGTACTCGTCGCCGACAACGGCGGGCGCCTCGATGAAAGCTGCATCGGGGACCTCCTCGCGGCAGAAGCTCACTCAGCGGGACTCGCGGGAATCGTGATTTGGGGGCTCCACCGAGACACGGTCGAGGTCGTCGAGATCGGCATCCCGCTCTTCAGCATGGGGACCATCCCGACCGGTCCATTGCGAGTGGATGCCCGCCCGGGGCTCGCGCTAGACCAAGCCCGAGTCGGCGAATGGATCGTAACGCGTGACGATTTCGTCGCAGCGGATGACGACGGTGTCGTGTTTCTCCCCTTCGACAAGTGTGCCGACCTGTTCGACACGGCGGAGGCGATTCGCGACACCGAGCAGCGTCAGGCACTCGAGATTCGCGACGGCGGCTCGCTGCGCGAGCAAGTGCGCTTCGCCGACTTTCTCACGGCTCGAACTTCGAATCCCGAGCTCACGTTCCGCGAGCACTTGCGCGCTGTCGGCGGCGAGATCGAGGTCTAGCGAGGCTTGAGCCCGCCGCGGATGACCTTGTGTGGCGCGGCCTGCGCGACGGGCTTGACCGTTACAAGGTCGAGGTTGACGAACGGCGGCAACTCGATCGCATGAACGATCGACTCGGCGATGTCGTGCGCGTACAGCGGGTCGGGCACGTTGTCGTAGACGGCGTCGGCTCGCGCTTGATCGCCCGAGAAGCGCACGAGCGCGAACTCATCCGTCTTGACCATTCCGGGCGCGACCTCGATGATACGGATTGGCTCACCAGCGAGCTCGAGACGCAAGACGGCAGTCATGGCGTGTTCAGCGAACTTCGCGGCGTTGTAGCCGCCACCGCCCTCGTACGCGATGTGTCCAGCGATTGACGTGATCATCAGGATGCTCGCCGTCGACCCCGGCTCAATCGAGGCCCGCAACAGCGGCAAGAGCGCAGACGTCACTCGCTTGGTGCCAATCACATTGACGTCGAACATGCGGATCCAGTCATCGGGATCGCTGTCTTCGACGCTCGCGAGACCAAACGCTCCACCCGCGTTATTGACGAGAGCGTGAATGGGGCCGATGGTTGCGAGATAGTCGCGCAAGGCATCCACTTGATCCTGGATTGTGACATCAGCCACAAAAGTGTCTGCACCGGTCTCTGCCGCGAGCGCTTCGAGCCGGTCTGCGCGACGCGCGACGCCAACCACGTTCCAGCCGTGTTCGCGAAAAAGCCGCACTGTAGCGGCTCCGATGCCAGAACTTGCCCCAGTGACGACTACGCGGCGAGCATGCATGCACTAACGCTAGCGCGCGGAAACTCGCGAACGTTACGTCGTGTTGCTACACCCTTTGTCGCGTCGAGTGCCCATGAATAGGCTCGCTCTCGCGTGGACGACTCGTGCCCACGAACAAATCTAGGGAGAAGCTCGTGAGCGACTGGAAGTTTGAGACAAAGCAGGTGCATTCCGGCGCGAAGCCCGACCCCACAACAAACGCCCGTGCGACACCCATTTACAAAACGACGTCGTACGTCTTCAATGACACGCAGCACGCTCAAAACCTCTTTGCACTCGCCGAGTTCGGCAACATCTACACGCGCCTCATGAACCCCACGACGGATGTCGTCGAGCAGCGTGTTGCAGCTCTCGAGGGCGGAACGGCTGCTCTCGCCGTTGCATCTGGGTCATCGGCGATCACATACGCCGTGCTCAACATCGCAGGAGCGGGCGACCACATCGTGTCGTCGTCGTCGATCTACGGCGGCACGTACAACCTGTTCAAATACACCCTCGCAAAGCTCGGCATCGAAGTTACTTTCGTCGAGGACCAAGACGACGCGTCGGAGTGGGCAGCAGCAGTTCGCCCCAACACCAAGTTGTTTTTCGCCGAGACGATCGGTAACCCGAAGATCAACATCCTCGACATCGAGGCAGTTGCCGCTGTGGCTCACGAGAACAACCTGCCGCTCATCGTCGACAACACGATCGCAACGCCCTACTTGATTCGTCCATTTGAGTTCGGGGCCGACATCGTGGTTCATTCTGCAACCAAGTTTCTCGGCGGCCACGGAACGGTCATCGCTGGCGTGATCGTTGATGGCGGCAAGTTCGCTTGGTCGAAGAACGTCGACAAGTTCCCGGGGCTCACCGAGCCCGACCCGAGCTACCACGGTGCGAGTTACACGACCGTGTTGGGCGACGCGATCGCGTACGTCATCAAGATTCGCGTTCAGTTGCTACGCGACACGGGCGCTGCGCTTTCGCCCGACAGCGCGTTCGCGATTATTCAGGGAATCGAGACGCTCAGTTTGCGCATCGAGCGTCACGTTCAGAACACGCAAGAGATCGCAGAGTGGCTCGAGAACCACGACGACGTCGCGAGCGTCAACTACTCGGGGCTGCCCTCGAGCCCGTGGTACGCCGCTGCGAACAAGTACGCCCCCAAGGGCGTCGGTGCGGTGGTTTCGTTCGAGCTCAAGGGAGGCGTCGATGCGGGTCGTGCACTCGTCGAGAACGTCGAGTTGTTCAGCCACCTCGCCAACATTGGGGATGTTCGCAGCCTCATCATTCACCCCGCCTCGACGACGCACTCGCAGCTCACTCCCGAGCAACAGCTCACGACGGGCGTCACCCCCGGCCTCGTTCGCCTCTCGGTGGGCATCGAGAATGTGGACGATTTGAAGGCTGACCTCGAAGCCGGTTTTG
>JANNCX010000303.1:0-3477 GCA_031387145.1 Salinibacterium sp. | reverse complement strand
GACTTCTTGAGCTCGAAAGATTTGCTTTCGATGTGCTCGTAGCGGTCGCGACGGTAGTAGATGGCAAGGCCAAGCCGGTTGCGCTTGGTTGAGTCTGCGAGATGCAGGTCGCCGATCTCGGCGGGCAGCTCAGAAGCGAAGCACTCTTGCAGACACAAAGCGTCGAGGTCGGGCGTCTTTGCGAGCTTCTCCAATTCGCCGACAGCGCGATTCTTGCGGAGGTTATAACTGATTACTCGAATCACAGAGCTACTTACCTTTACGTGAGCGAAGAGTCCAGCCTACGGCTATCGGGTGATCGGGGAGTGATCGATCGCTTCGCGATCGTTCGATAAGCCACGCCCAGCGCCACCACGACTAGCCCAACCAGGATCGACACGATGGGAAGTGTCACGACGAGTACGAGGCATCCGATTGCTCCCGTAACAGCGATGAACTTGGGATACCTTCGGGCCGCGCGCGACTGCGTCAGGGCGGCCGCGTTGGCAATGAAGTAGTAGAGCAACACACCGAATGACGAGAACCCGATCGCTCCACGCAAGTCGACCGTTGTGACGAGAGAGCACACGATCACCGCGACAGCAATCTCGGCACGATGCGGCACCGAGAACCGTGAGTGAACCGCCGAAAGCCAGCTGGGAAGGTCGCGCTCGCGTGCCATCGCGAGAATTGTTCTACCGATCCCCGCGATGAGTGCTAATAGTGCGCCGAGGGATGCAGCCGCCGCCCCGACTCTAACCAGCGGGTGCGCCCAACCGATGGCGCTCGCCTCCACCACAGCGCCAAGCGGAGCCGGATTCGCGGCGACCGCATCGGCGCCAAGAACCGTGAGTACCGTGATAGCAATCGCGGCGTACACGATCACAACAATCGCGAGCGCGATCGTGATTGCGACCGGAATCGTGCGGGACGGATTGACGACCTCCTCGCCCATCGTCGCGACTCGCGCGTAGCCTGCAAATGCAAAGAACAACAGTCCGCCCGACTGCAGAATCCCATACCAACCCTGAGCGACCAGACCGTCGGTGACGGCGTGTGCTGGTTCGCCCGACGTCACGCCGGCCGTAACCACGACAACAAGTACTGCAAGCACAAATACCGCGATCAATCGCGTTACGAGAGCCGTTCGAGTGATGCCGAGCAGGTTCACGCCCGCGAGCACAACGACAGCTGTAACAGCCACAGGTCGCTCCCACCCCGCGGGGGCAACATACGCTGCGAAGGTGAGAGCCATCGCGGCGCAACTTGCGATCTTGCCGATAACGAACGACCAACCCGCTAGAAAAACCCACGTGTGACCAAGGCGCTCGCGCCCGTACACGTAGGTGCCGCCCGAAGTTGGGTATTCCGCCGCGAGCTAAGCCGACGAGGTCGCATTGCAGAACGCAACTATGGCGGCCACAACGAGGCCGATGAGCAGTCCATTTCCGGCTGCTTGCGCGGCGGGCGTGAACGCGGCGAATACCCCGGCGCCCAACATCGAGCCGAGGCCGATGAGCACGGCATCCGTCACGTGCAAGCGGCGAACGAGCGCCGGTTTCGATGTCACGCCTGAACGCTACCGTGCGGGTGTGTTACTGGATCAATCGCACACCGCTCTGGATGCGCGTTCGCACGTCGAAGAGTTCGTTGCCGCCAATGACGGGGGCTCCCGCAATGCCCGAGCGCAAGAGCGTCGAGAGTGTGGACTGTCGCACGGCGACGGCGGCGGCGCCCCGGACGCTCCCGAGTTGCGCGACGGGCTCGTCGAGCGAGTCATCCGGAAGCACAATCACGAGCGCCGTGAACTTGATTCGCACTTGCCGTGCGAGCGCCTTCGCGCGAAGCCCCAGCTCGTGCATGGGCCTGTCGACACCGTCTCCGATGAGGTCGCCGCGACGCACTCGAACGGGCCCGCCGAAGTCCTCGGACAGCATCGCGAAGAGTCCCGTTGGGCCGAGCACGACGTGGTCGATCTTGAGCGCCGGGGCACCCGTCGAGACGTCGTGCCATACCGTGTAGCCGATCCCGAGCGCGCTGAGGGTGCGGGCCGTCGATTCTTCAGCGAGGGCATCCGCGAGAGTGTGCCGAATCTCGCGAGGGGCGCTTCTTACAAGTGCAGGGTCATACGGGTCTGCGATCGCGACGCCCCTGCCCACCCACTCACGTACCAACTCGAGGTACCGCTCGCGTCGCCAGCCGCCCGGATGCCCGTACGAGCGCGCAGCGGGCCGGGAAGCCTTCCTCGCCTGGGCTGGCTTCGCCGTGAACCCTGCAGTGGCGCCGCGCCCAGCGTCGTACGCAGCGCGCGCTTCGGGGGTGCCGACCTGTTCCCACGCGCGCTGCACGGCCGTAAAACGCTTCGGGTCGCCGCCGGTGTCGGGGTGTGTGTCGCGCAGAGCCTTGCGAAAGGCCTTGCGCAGTGCATCCTGCGTACCGGATGGCCCGACCCCGAGCACCTCGTACGCACTCGCCGATAGGGGGCTTTCGGGCATGGTCTCGCTTTCAGGAATCGCGCTTCAGCGGCGCTCGCGCCGCGACTTGTGAGAATACCCCGAGTGCAGCATCCGCTCAGAATCTCAGCGTAGGTTGGAAGGGTGACTTCGACTATTACCGACATCCCCCTCACGACGATCAACGGGGGGCCTACGAGCCTCGCCGAGTACGAGGGCAAAGTGCTCTTGGTCGTCAACGTTGCATCGCGCTGCGGGTTCACGCCCCAATACGAAGCGCTCGAGCAATTGCAAAAGAAGTATGGCGACCGCGGGTTCAGCGTGCTCGGGTTTCCTACGAATCAATTTTTACAAGAGCTCAGCACTGACGACGCGATCAAGGAGTACTGCTCCACGACGTGGGGTGTGACGTTCCCGATGTTCGAGAAGATCAAGGTCAACGGCAAGAAGGCGCATCCGCTCTACAAAGAGCTCAAGAAAGCCGAAGACTCCCGCGGCAACGCCGGCAAAGTCGCGTGGAACTTCGAGAAGTTTCTCGTGAGCCCGACCGGCGAAGTGCACCGTTTTCGCTCGAGCGTCGTTCCGGATGACCCGGCTATCGTGTCACTCATCGAAGCCGGGTTGCCCGCCTGATGGCCGTGCAAGCCACCACCAAAGAATTCGCGCACGAAGCGGATGCTGCGCGCTACACCTTGCGCATCAACGGCGATCTCGTCGCGCTCGTGGACTATTCCGTGAACGGTAACTCGACGTCGTTCACGCACACCTATACGCAGCCCCACTTGCGCGGCCACGGGTACGCATCCGAGATCGTGGAGTTCGCCGTCAACGATGTGGAGAGCACGTCGGCGCAACGCGTTGTTCCCATGTGCTGGTACGTCGACAAGTGGTTTGCCGAGCATCCTGAGCGCGCTGCGCTACTCACGTCGCGCTAAAGCAACGGGCTAGTCCCAGAGAACCGTGAGCCCTCCGACGGCGAAGAACGCAGAATCGCTCGTGACGAGCGGCATTTGTTCAATGACGCTTTGCGCTGCGAGGAGCCGGT
>JANNCX010000275.1:0-1769 GCA_031387145.1 Salinibacterium sp. | reverse complement strand
CGAGGCGGAAACCCGCCAGCGCGCCCAGCTCACGTCTCTCGACCAAGAGCGCGTCAACCTCGAGCACCGAATCGAAGAACTTCGCAACTTCGAGCGCGAGTACCGCCACAAGCTCAAGGGCTACATCGAGGGTCAATTGCGTGAGTTGGATTCCACCAACGAGCTGACGGCCGCACCGGCCGCACCGGTCGCACAACAATACGCTGCGGCGCCGCAATACGCGGCTCCCGCGGGCCAGTATGCCGCGCCGGCGCAACCGGGCGCTGGATACACCGGCGGCTTTGCCGGAAACTGACGCGCAACAAACGCCGAGCAAACCGGGGATTAGTCGAACTGCCCTGGTGATGCTGGGCGCTGTTGCCGTCGTTGTACTCGCGATCGACCGCGTCTCGAAGTTTCTTGTCGTAGAAAATCTTGAGCTCGGAGTGCCGGTCGAGGTAATTGGCCAGCTTCTCCAGTTTCATTACGTAGAGAATCCCGGCGCGGCCTTCTCTCTGGGCAGCGGGTCAACCTGGATTTTCGCGATCATCGCGAGCGCCGTTGCTGTCTTTATCGTCATCTTCGCTCGGCGCATCCGGTCTGTCGGCTGGGCCGTCTTGTTCGGGATGCTCCTCGGGGGCAATCTCGGAAACTTGACCGATCGGCTCACTCGCGAACCCGGATTCGGTCGAGGCTATGTCGTCGACTTCATTCAGGTGTGGGGATTCCCGGCGATCTTCAATGTTGCCGACATCGCGATCGTGTCGAGCATGGGCCTCTTCATCATCTTGACGCTTCGTGGAGTATCGCTCGATGGAACGAGAGCGGCGCGCGAGCCCAAGGTCGAGCCCTCGGCTCCCGATCCTTCTTGAGCTGATCGTGGAGTCGAGAAGCCTCTTCGTGCCGGATGGGCTCGCTGGCGAGCGCGCGGACTCTGCGATCGCCAAGCTCCTCGGCTTCTCGCGCACCTTTGCTGCCGAAGTAGCTGCTGCTGGGGGAGTAGTGCTCGACGGCGAGGTTCTCGGTAAGTCTGATCGCCTGTCTGCGGGCGGTTGGCTCGAGGTGAGTTGGGAATCCCGAGTCGAGCCATCCATCGTGCCCGTTGTGGTTGCCGATCTCGCAATCGTGCACGACGATGACGACATCGTCGTCGTCGACAAACCCCCGGGCGTCGCAGCGCACCCGAGTATTGGTTGGGAGGGACCCACGGTTCTGGGAGCTCTTGCCGGCGCGGGCTTTCGGATCGCGACATCCGGTGCGGCGGAGCGAGCGGGAGTCGTGCATCGGCTCGACGTCGGAACGAGTGGGCTCATGGTCGTGGCTAAGACCGAGCACGCGTATTCGGCGCTCAAACGCGCGTTTCACGATCGCGAAGTGAAGAAGATCTATCACGCTGTCGTGCAGGGCCACCCCGATCCGCTCGCGGGAACCATCGACGCTCCCATCGGGAGGCATCCCGGTGCAAGTTGGAAGTTCGCCATTACGGCAGACGGCAAGCCGAGCGTGACGCACTACGAGACGCTCGAGGCATTCCCCTCGGCGTCGCTGCTCGAGATTGAGCTCGAGACGGGGCGTACTCATCAGATTCGCGTGCACATGGCCGCACAACGGCACCCGTGCGTTGGAGATGCGATGTATGGCGCCGACCCGACGATTTCGGCGCGTTTGGGCCTCACGCGCCAGTGGTTGCACGCCAAGCGACTCGGATTCGAGCATCCGGCAACGAGGCAATTCGTCGAGTTCGATAGCCCGTATCCGCCCGACCTTCAACACGCACTTGAGGTACTTCG
>JANNCX010000162.1:0-1696 GCA_031387145.1 Salinibacterium sp. | reverse complement strand
TCGTCGTGCTCGGCTTGGCTCACGAGGTCGGCGGCGACGAAGTGAGGGTTGGCCGTGGCATCCGCTATCACGAGGATTTCGGTCGGCCCGGCCTCTGAGTCGATTCCAACGACACCCCGAACGAGCCGCTTTGCGGCCGCGACATAGACGTTTCCCGGGCCGGTGATGACATCGACTGGGTCGAGATCGAGGCTCTGTACTCCATAAGCGAAAGCGCCGATCGCGCCGGCACCGCCCATCGCGTAGATCTCCTCGATGCCGAGAAGGCCAGCGGCGCCAAGGATCGTGGGATGCACAGACCCGCCGAATTGCTTTTGCGCGGGCGACGCGAGCGCAACCGACGCGACACCGGCGACTTGAGCGGGCACGACATTCATGACGACGCTCGATGGATACACGGCCTTGCCGCCGGGAACATAAAAGCCCACGCGGCTGACGGGGTGCCACCGTTGGATGATCTCGGCCCCCGGCGAAACCTCAGTGACAGTGCCGGCGGGAACTTGGGCCTCAGTAGCAGCACGCACGCGATCGATGGCTTCTTCCAGCGCATCTCGAACCTCGGGAAGCAGCGCCGTGACGGCCTTCGAAACCTCATCGGCGTGAATGCGCACTCGGTCGGGGCGCACCTGATCGAGTCGCTCAGCTTGCTCGAGCAGCGCGATTTCGCCGCGGGTGCGCACATCGTCGATGAGCATGCGAGCGATCTCCGTCGCTGCAGCGACGTCTACAGCTGCGCGCGGAATGAGTCGAGCAAGTTCCACTCGGCTGGGCTGCTGGTTGCGGAGGTCAATCGTGTGAATCATGGCCTGACCATGCTAGTTCGTGACGACTGCGGGAATATCGCGCGCGATGGGATGATTGATACGCACGTATGGATGACATGACACCGACCCCCGAACCCGCCCCAGGGCAGTTTGCCTTCACGCACGCATTCCGGCGTCACGCAGCCGGGGTCGCGGCGATTACATCCCTGACTCCATCGGGTCGACCCGTCGGGTTTACTGCGACCTCGGTCGCGTCCCTCTCGGCGGTACCACCGCTTGCGACCTTCAACATGGCTCAAATTTCGAGCGCGTGGCCCGCGATGACCGTCGGCAATCGCGTCGCACTCCACATGCTCGGTCCGCGCACGCAGCGCCTCGCCGAACTCATGGCGGCCGACCACCATCTTCGCTTTGAGGGCGACCACTGGCATCCGGGTCCCCATGGTGTTCCCATTCTTGACGGCGTCACGGCGTGGATGCTCGGCTCAATCGTCGACGTGCACACGGTGCAGAACAGTGCCGTCGTTGTCGTCGAGATCGAGCAAGGCGAGCTCGGACCGGTGGATGACGCGCTTCTGTACCACGAGCGTCGCTACGGCAGGCCCGAACCGCGCTAGACCGTCAACCTCCCTATGCGAGGCAACCAGGCCCTAGGAGCGTCTTGAGCTCGCCATAGAGGTCGGCGGAAACTCTGACGGGGTACGGAATCTCGAACACGCGCGCGCTGTCGCCCTTGACGAGCTTGAGCCGAACTTCGTTGTCGCCCGCGTGCCGAATGAGCACGTCGTTGAGGGCCGAGACGACATCCGTCGTCGCACGCTGCTCGTTGACCGAGATGACGAGTGGACCCGCCCCGAGGCTCGGCCCTGTGTCAGGTGTAAACATGCTGACAGCGTGCAAGTTCATACCGTCGTCGCGCATGCTCACTCGGC
>JANNCX010000165.1:0-1856 GCA_031387145.1 Salinibacterium sp. | reverse complement strand
GCGAAACGCCGTGCAACACGACTGGCACCTCGGACCGCACGCGCTCGAGCATTCGCCGCGGGCGACCACCTACGTCGAGGACGTTCTCCGTGATCACCTCGACCCAGTCGATCCCCGGGACAGCCTGCTGCCACGAGTCGTAGTGAACGGCGCGCAGTCCGACTCCGTGTCCCAGGGACTTGCGGGGCTTTTGCATGGAAGAGTCAGGCGAAGCCGCGCCCGTTCATCGGGCGCGGCCCTCGCGCACTGGCTACTTGCTCGCGACCGTGCCCTTGATCTTGTCGCACTCTTCTTTGCTGATCTGGCGCACGTTGCCGCCACACGAGTTCTGTCCCTTGCAAGCGTGCTTCTCGTTGACGGCGACGCCCGAGCACGAGCCGTTGCCTTTGCAGGAGTTGCTTTCTTTGCAGGTCACACTCGCGCCAGTCGTCTCGGGCGCCTTCGCGCCCGGCCCCGCCGCCGAGCTCTCGCCGCCGCACGCGGCGAGCGCCAGCGCGAGGCCCATTGCAATTCCAGCTCCCGCACTGTTTTTTGCCATCATCGTCATTCTGCTCCGTTGAGGTAGTTCGACCGCAAACGTGGTCTTCGGTGGGTTAGGGCCCCCCGTGCACTTCGACAAGTCACCTTCGTTCCGAAGGCGTTGGCGGGGCGCGCGAGGGCGGCCCGTCATCGGGGTCGTCTACGTCGGCCGCGGCTCGCGGTTTCGCTCCGATGGCCGTGTTTCTCCGAACCGCGAACCGGAACCAGAACGCTCACGAGACGTGCGAGCCCCCTCACTGGGTCGACGCGACGGCTCGCAGGCGCACGAAGGTCCCATAGAGCCAGGTCGGGAGACCACACTCGACGCACCACTTGTCGCGACTTGTCGCGACGTCTTTCATCCCCAAGGTCCCGGTCCGCGACGGGCTTCGTTCGGATCAACCGGCAGCGAGACCTCCAGCGCGCTTCACTGAGTCCAATGTCTTCCGCGCTGGGAGGCATTGCGGCGCAGAAACTCCAACGAAAGCCAACCATGCACGACATCATCGACACGGCAGTAGCCGCCGGTTCATTCAAGACGCTCGCCGCAGCCGTCACCGCGGCAGGGCTCGTGGACACCCTGAAGGGAGCCGGTCCCTTCACGGTGTTTGCTCCGACCGACGAAGCGTTCGCGAAGCTGCCGGCCGGCACAGTCGACGCCTTGCTCAAGGACATTCCGAAGCTCAAGGCGATCCTCACGTACCACGTGGTCGCCGGCAAGGTGATGGCCGCGGACGTCGTGAAGCTCGACGGCAAGAGCGCGACCA
Organism: Salinibacterium sp.; assembly: GCA_031387145.1. Taxonomy (GTDB): domain Bacteria; phylum Actinomycetota; class Actinomycetes; order Actinomycetales; family Microbacteriaceae; genus Rhodoglobus. The sequence continues at coordinate 570 of JANNCX010000165.1, read as the reverse complement.
CGGTCAACGGGGCCACAGTGGCGATCGGAACCGCGGGCGGCGTGAAGCTCAACGGCACGGCGAATGTCGTGAAGACCGACATCGACTGCACCAACGGCGTCATCCACATCCTCGATGCGGTGATCCTTCCCCCCGGCTGACGCATAGCGCGTCGTATCGTGTGCCCTCCGGCCCAGCACAGCCGGAGGGCACCGTCGCCTTGCTTGCCGAGTGCGCCTCGGCGGCACATGTCCGGGCCGATTTCTGCGAGGTCGATCTCGAGACCATTCACCGTTGCATGCCTTGCACGCACGCACGCCCCCCCGAGAGGCCGCGCGCGGCGAGCCATTCGCGTGCGGCTACCCATGCGGCGTGGGAGGCGGCGCGTTCGTGGCGCGGATCGGGATGTAGTCATCGATCGCCTTTCGGCGCGCCCTGATCAGCTCGGTCGGCTTACCGGGAGAGGACTCGTGGATGAAGAACATCTCCTGGCGATCGAAGCTCGCCCATCCGGCGAACAACATCACGTGACCGACGACGACGCCGTCCTTGTTCTTGATGCGCGTCTTTCGGTTGACGGCATCCCCCGGA
>JANNCX010000128.1:0-9390 GCA_031387145.1 Salinibacterium sp. | reverse complement strand
TGTGGAACGAGGGCTGGGTTATTCAAGACCTAGACTCGACCAACGGCACCTACCTCGACGGGGTCCGAGTGATTGTTCCCACTCAAGTGCCGCTCAACACGCCGATCAAGATCGGTACTACGAGCTTCGAACTTCGGCGGTAGGGGCAATGGTTTCGGGTAAGAGCGCGGCCGTCTCGCACGTCGGCAAGATTCGCGCGAACAATCAGGACAGCGGATACGCGGGCCAGTACTTGTTCGTCGTCGCAGACGGAATGGGCGGTCACGCGGGTGGCGATGTCGCTTCGGCGATTGCCGTTCGTCGAATCATCGAAACCGACCGCCTGTTCACCTCGTCGCACGACGCCGAGTTCGCTCTGCACGCCGCACTGCTCGCCGCCAACTCGCTCCTCGCCGAGACTGTCTTCGAGCACAACGAACTCATGGGCATGGGCACGACCGTGAGCGGTGCGCTTCGCGTGGGCAACGAGATGGCGATCGCGCACATCGGCGACTCGCGCATCTATCTCTTCCGCGACGGAAAGCTCAAACAAATCACGAGTGACCACACCTTCGTGCAGCGGCTCGTCGATAGCGGGCGCATTACGCAAGAAGAGGCGGCCGTGCATCCGCGCCGGTCCGTGCTCATGCGAGTGCTCGGAGACGTGGATGCTTCGCCCGAAATCGACACGACGGTTGTCGTAACGAAGCCCGGCGACCGCTGGCTCTTGTGCTCAGACGGTCTCAGCAGCTACGTCGCGGAAGACAAGCTGCACGCCGTGCTCGCTTCGAGCCTGAGTGCACCGGATGCCGCCGACAAACTCATCAAGGAAAGCCTCGATCAGGGCGCGCCAGACAACGTCACGGTGATCCTTGTCGACATCGACTCGACGTCTGATTCGTCCCACGTACCGCCGCTTACCGTGGGATCGGCCGCCGTGCCTCTCGTATTCGACGGCGACACCGCTCGACGCTCAGTGCGCCTGCCGAGCCTGCTGTTGCATCCGCTTAAGGCAACTCAGACGGACGATAGCCACTTCGAACCCGAATCCGACGAGTACCTCACGGCCCTCATCGTCGAAGATCGCAAGCGCGCTCGCCGGCGAAGGGTCTCGTGGCTCGTCTTTATCGGAATAGTCATCGCGACAATCGTCGGCGCGGGAGTGCTTGGTTACCAGTTCACTCAGCGGCACTTCTTTGTCGGCGAGAGCGATGGTCGAGTCGCGATCTTCCAGGGCGTGCAGCAAGACATCGGGCCCATTGAGCTCTCCCACGTTTACAAGACGACCACGATCGTCCTTACCGACCTTCCGCCGTATCAGCGCGCAGCCGTGGAGGCGACCATCAACGCTGATGATCTCGCGGATGCGCAGCGCATAGTGGATCAGTTGTCGGATGACCGCCTCCCGTAGCGACGAGGGGCCTCGCTCCACGTTTACCTCCACGATTCGGCTCAAGCTGCGCGTGCCGGCTCGCTTGCGCAATCTCGAGTTCGTGCTCGTCCTGTTTGCGATCTCGATTAGCGTCGGCGCGATCGCTCTTGTTCAATTGGGCGCGATCGGGTCGTTCGACTTTGGAATCCTCGTGCTCTCCGTTTTTCTCGGCGTCTTAGTGCTCGGGATGCACGTCACGCTGCGCCTCGTCGCGGTCGACGCGGATCCGCTCATCCTGCCCATCGTGACCGTACTCAACGGGCTCGGAATTGCGATGATCTACCGGCTCGATCTCGCGGAGGGCCTCGCGGGTTGGGACGGCGCGGGAACCCGCCAAATCGTGTGGACGGGGATGGCCATCCTCATCGCGATCGGCGTATTGATTGTCGTGCGCAACCATCGAGTGCTGCAGCGCTACCGCTACATCGCGATGTTCAGCGGAATCGTGCTGCTGCTGCTACCCATGTTGCCGCTTATCGGTGCGACGAAGAATGGTGCGCGGCTGTGGGTCGAGATCGGTCCGTTCTCGTTCCAGCCCGGCGAGCTCGGCAAGGTTGCGCTCGCGATCTTTTTCGCGGGATACCTCGTAACAGCGCGCGACTCGCTCTCGATGGTGGGCCGCAAGATCTTGAGGATGCAGTTTCCGCGAGCGCGGGATCTCGGTCCGATTCTCGTCGTGTTCGCCGCATCCATGCTCGTTCTCGTTTTTCAGCGTGACTTGGGAACCGCACTCTTGTACTTCGGACTCTTCCTCGTGATGACCTACGTCGCGACGGGACGATCGAGCTGGATCGTGCTCGGCCTCGGCATGTTCCTCGTCGGTGCGTACATTGCGAGTCAGACACTCAGCTACGTGGGTGGGCGGGTAAGCACGTGGCTCGACCCGTTCAGCGAAGAGAACTTCAACGCCGACGGCGGCAGCTACCAACTCGTGCAGGGTCTGTTCGGGCTAGCGGATGGCGGCCTCATCGGCACGGGGCTCGGCCGAGGTCGACCCGACCTCACTCCCCTGGCCGAGAGTGACTACATCATCTCCGCGCTCGGAGAAGAACTCGGGCTCGTGGGACTCTTTGCGATCCTCGCCTTGTACTTGCTGCTCGTCGCGCGCGGATTCCGCATCGCGTTCGCCGGTCAAGACGACTTTGGGCGTCTTCTCGGGGTGGGGCTCTCGTTCGTCATTGCTCTTCAGGTCTTCGTCGTCATCGGCGGTGTGACTCGGGTCATCCCTCTCACGGGGCTCACGACGCCGTTCCTCGCCGCTGGCGGATCTTCGCTCGTCGCAAACTGGATTATCGCTGCCCTCCTCCTGCGGCTCTCCGACTCCGTGCGCAACCAGCCACGCCTCGTCGTCGACCCACTTGAGCCCGCCGAAAACCGACTGGTGGTGGGTCAGTGAACAAGGAACTCAAGCGAGTGAGCATCGTCGTGCTCTTAATGTTCATCGCGCTCTTCACATCGAGCACGGTCATTCAAGTCGTCAACTCCGACGAGCTGCGAGCCGATGGTCGCAATTCGCGCACGCTCTACGCGAGCTATTCCGCCGAGCGAGGTCCGATCCTCGTCGATGGCCAAGCGATCGCACAATCCGTGCCGACCGACGACGAGTACAAGTTCTTGCGTACGTACTCCAACGGGATGCTCTACGCCCCCGTCACTGGCTACTTCACCCTCAATCAAGGCAATACGGGAATCGAGGGCGAGCTCAATGACTACTTGAGCGGAACCTCGAACTCGCAGTTTCTCGACCAAATCAACGCAATCCTGACCGGGCAGAACCCGAAGGGTGCTGCTGTCGAGCTCACGATCGACCCCGTCGTGCAGCAAGAGGCGTGGGATGCGTTGGGTGACTTGAGCGGCGCCGTCATCGCGATCAACCCGAAGACGGGCGCAATTCTTGCAATGGTCTCGAAGCCGACGTACGACCCCAACACGCTCGCGGTGCACGACACCGACGTCGTCATCGACACGTACAACCAGTTGCTCGATGACCCAGTTGGCCCTCTCTTCAACCGCACTCTCGCTGGCGCCCTCAACCCTCCGGGTTCTACGTTCAAACTTGTAGTCGCATCGGCCGCTCTCGAGACAGGGCAATACACGGCCGCGAGCGAGTTCCCGAATCCGGGTCAGTTGACCCTGCCGCAAACCGATTCGGTCATTCGAAATTCGGGCGGCGACGATTGTGGTGGAACGCCGACAGTCTCGATCGCGACCGCGCTGCGACTGTCGTGCAACATCCCGTTCGCCGAACTCGGGCAAGCACTGGGCGACCGCGTGATCCGCGACCAGGCGAATCGGTTTGGTTTCAACGAGAGCGTCGAGGTCCCGCTCGATTCGACCCCGAGCATCTACCCGCGGGCGCTCGATGAGCCGCAAACCATGCTTTCGGCATTCGGCCAATCGAGTGTGCGCGCATCCCCGCTGCAAATGGCAATGGTCGCAATGGCGATAGCGAATAGCGGCACACTCATGCAACCCACACTCGTCGAGAGCATCGTGGCATCCGACCTCACGATATTGCAGACGCTCACACCGACCGTATTCGGTCAAGCGATCAGCCAGCCGACGGCAGTGAGCATGACACAAATGATGGTGGATGCTGTAAGCAACGGTGCGGGCAGTAATGCCAGAATAGACGGAGTTGCCGTGGCGGGTAAGACCGGCACTGCCGAGAACGGTGAAGGCGATCCATACACTGTGTGGTTCACCGGATTTGCTCCTGCGAACGACCCGCAAGTCGTCGTCGCGGTGGTCATCGAGAACGGTGGTGGGGTCGGTCAATCCGGAACCGGCAACGGAATCGCAGCTCCAATCGCGAAGAGAGTACTAGAGGCGGTGCTATTCAGATGAGACCCACGAGCGGGCTCACCTTCGGCGGCAGGTACCAATTGTCGAGCCGTGTTGCAATCGGCGGCATGGGCGAGGTTTGGCAAGCGACTGACCTCGTGATCGGGCGAACCGTCGCGATTAAGATTCTCAAAGACGAGTACTTGGGCGACCCGGGCTTTCTCGAGCGATTCCGCGCAGAGGCGCGTCACGCGGCACTTGTCAACCACGAGGGAATCGCGAACGTCTTCGATTACGGAGAGGAAGATGGCAGCGCCTACCTCGTGATGGAACTCGTTCCCGGCGAAGCACTGAGCGCGATCATCGAGCGCGAGCGCGTGCTTCCGACCGACCGAGTTCTCGATATCGTCGCGCAAACGGCGGCCGCACTTCAAGCCGCCCACGCGGCGGGGCTCGTTCACCGTGACATCAAGCCGGGAAACCTGCTCATCACGCCCGATGGTCGCGTCAAGATCACCGACTTCGGAATCGCCCGCATCGCGGACCAAGTTCCCCTCACTGCGACTGGCCAGGTGATGGGTACGGTGCAATACCTGTCGCCAGAACAAGCGAGCGGGCATCCAGCCTCCCCCAGCACCGACCTCTACTCGCTCGGCATTGTCGCGTACGAAGCTCTCGCGGGCAAGCGGCCGTTCACCGGTGAGTCGCAAGTCGCAATTGCGATGGCCCAGATCAACGAGACCCCGCCTGAGCTGCCCGTCACGGTCGCAGAGCCCGTACGCAATCTCGTGTACGCGTGCATCGCTAAGAACCCCTCCGATCGACCCGCTTCGGCGGCCCATCTAGCTCGCGCGGCTCAATCTCTGCGCAGAGGGGATGTCGCCGCAGCTGCCGCGGCCGTCCCGGGCATTCTCGGCGAAGGAACGCACGCCGCCACCGTCGGGCCGAACTACGGCCAGAACACTTCCGCGGTCACTCGAGTCATGCCCGTAAACGGTTCAGACACCGCGCCACTTCCGGTCGAGTCGAGGCGTCGAAATCCCTGGACCTGGCCGATCGTAGCGCTCGTGTCGCTCCTCGCCGTCGTGCTCATCGGAACGATCATTGCCTTGCTTGCAAACCCCGGACCGGGCCCAGAACCCACGTCGACCGAGACGGGTTCGCAATCCCCGACTCCATCGACCACACCGTCGGGCAACGATCGCGTACCCCTCGATCAAGCCGACATCATCGGCCGCACGGAGCCTGTCGTCGAAGCGTTCTTGCTTGAGCTTGGTCTCGTTCTCGATGCTCAAGTGGGAATCGTCGCGCCGTCCGAAGACCAAGTGGGGCTCGCGTACAGCGCGAACCCCCACGGAAACGTGCGCGTTGGCGAGATCATAACGGTCAAGTTCTACGCGGCGATCCCTGCACCCGTTGCCTCCAAGCCCACGGCCGTGACCGCTCCTGCGGGGCCTTGGCTCGCGGGCCAAGTGCTCACGGTGACGTGGCCGGAGTACAACGGTTGCCCCGCCGGGCATCCGCACAATGGCTTGAACTTCCAAGTAACGAACGGCACGGCTTCGGTGTCGAACACAGTACCTACGGGAACAACGAGCCTAGAGATAACGCTTGGCGCGGCAGGCACCACGACGATCAAGTACACCGCGTTGTGCACTGACTTTGAGTCGCCGCCCTCCGACGCCACGAGCATCACAGTCAACTGACATCCTCGCCAAGAGTGCACCGGGTAGACTGCGAAAGCTATTGTCGGGTTTCCATGTGGAGAGTGCAGTGTGACTGAAGGTCTTGCGCAGGGCGTGCGCCAGCTTGCTGGTCGCTACGAACTGGGAGAACTCATCGGGCGCGGTGGGATGGCCGACGTGCATGTCGGAATGGATTCTCGCCTCGGTCGCCGAGTCGCCGTCAAGCTCTTGAAGCCGTCTCTCGCAAACGACCCCGCATTCCGCACGCGCTTCCGTCGCGAAGCTCAAGACGCGGCAAAGATGGCTCACCCCACGATCGTGCGCATCTTCGACGCGGGCGAAGAAACCGATCGCGACGCGAACGGTTCAGAGACGCTCGTGCCGTTCATCGTCATGGAATACGTCGACGGGCGCTTGCTCAAAGACGTCATTGCCGAGGGGCCGCTCGACCCGGCGGAAGCAACTCGAATCATCGGCCAAGTACTGACGGCGCTCGAGTATTCGCACCGAGCGGGAGTCGTGCACCGCGACATCAAGCCCGGCAACATCATGATCACGACGAGTGGCCAAGTAAAGGTCATGGACTTCGGCATCGCTCGCGCGATCTCCGACTCGGCCGCGACGATCGCCGAGACGAGCGCAATCGTTGGCACCGCGGCCTACTTCTCTCCCGAACAAGCGCGCGGCGAGGCTGTGGATGCCCGCACCGACCTCTACTCGACGGGCATCGTGCTTTTCGAACTCTTGACCGGTCGCGCTCCGTTCCGCGGAGACAACCCCGTCGCCGTCGCGTACCAACACGTCAACTCAGACGCCGTGCCACCGAGCTCCCTCAACCCGCGCGTTTCGCCCGCGCTCGATGCCGTCGTGTTGCGCTCACTCGCAAAGGACCGCTTCGACCGCTACCAGAGTGCGAGCGACTTTCGCCAAGACGTCGACGCAGCGGCTGCAGGAGAAGTGCCCGCTCGTAAGCAGGTCGTTGCGAACGAGTTCAACGCGACCCTCTTTGGTGTGAACCCCTCGTCGGTCGCAGGTTCCGAAGCGACTCTGCGTCAACTGACTGTCGACACTGACGACCGCATCGTGCGGACTCAGTCCCGCCCGCCCGTCGCGTGGATCTGGGCGGGAATCGCCACGATGGTTGTCGTCATCGTGGGGGTGATCTTCTGGACCTTCAACCTCTCGCCGGCCCAATTGACTGCAAACGTCTCGATCGACGTGCCCAACGTCGTCGGCCAGACCTACACGGATGGCGCTGCCCTCCTCATCGACAGCAACCTCGAGCCCGAGAAATTCACCGAGGCGAATGACGCGGTGCCCGAAGGCGTCATCATTCGAACCGACCCCGAAGCAGGCACGACCGTGAGCCCTGGGCTCCAAGTGAAGGTCTACGTTTCGATCGGCGAAACGCCCGTGCCGGTTCCGCAAGTCGACAACATGCTCGAGGCGGATGCGATCGCTGCAATCACGGCGGCCGGACTCGTCTACGGCAAGACGACGCAAGAGTTCTCGGCCGAAATCAAGGGCGGAGTCATCATTCGGTCCGACCCCGCGGGCGGATCAGAGCGCACGGCCGACGGAACGGTTATCCGCGCGGGTGACGAAGTTAACCTCGTGGTCTCCAACGGACGAATTGTGATCCCGGATGTCACGGGCATGGCGATAGCGGCGGCGAATGCGGCCCTCACACCGCTCCAGCTCACGATCAAGATCAACAGCGACTTGGGCTGCTCGGGTGGAACCGTGGCAGATCAGTCAATCGTGGGGGAGCAGCCGCAGAAGTCCACGATCACGCTGCGTATCTGCGTGGGCTAAAACGGCAGCTAGGACAGCTTCACGAGGGGAGTGAGTCCTCGCGCGGTTACGGCGGCCTCGGGTAGGCCTGCGACCGCGAGCCAGTTGCCTAGCATCCGGTATCCACCCTCAGTGAGTACCGATTCAGGGTGAAACTGCACACCGAAAATTGGCAGCGATTCGTGCCGCACACCCATGATGACGCCGCCTTCCGTGCGCGACGTCACGATGAGGTCGGCAGGAACCGTCGAGTCAACGACCGCTAGCGAGTGATAGCGAGTCGCGGTGAAGGGTTGAGGCACACCCTCGTAGAAGGCGCTCTGATCGTGGTGAATGAGCGACGTTTTGCCGTGCATGAGTTCGTCGGCGTGCGTCACGGTCGCGCCCATCGCCTCCGCGATCGCTTGGTGGCCGAGGCACACTCCAAGCAGCGGTAGCCCAGACTTGAGCACGGCCTTGACGATCGGGATGCTCGTTCCAGCCGCCGCGGGCGTGCCGGGCCCCGGCGACAGCAGAACGGCGTCGTACTCGCGGATGACGCTCGCCGCGTTATCCGCAGGGAACGCGTCATTTCGAACCACAGTCGTCTCGGCGCCGAGCTGGAGCAAATACCCGTTGAGGGTGTACACAAAACTGTCGTAATTGTCGACCACGAGTACCCGCGTCATGGGCCCTCCACGGTCACGTCTAGTTGGGGAAAGAGTTCTTGCACCAATGGAAAGACCCACGAGACACACACATATAGCACTGCGGCCGCGGCAACTATCAAGATGATCACGCGCACCCAGGCGGGACCGGGCAAGATTCGCCACAACGCCGCGTACATTAGCCGACCATCGCAGACGCTTGAGCGGCCGGAGCAAGTTCGGGGGGTGGGCCACCCGCTCGCGGATACCACGTGTCAAACACGCTGTACGTGATGATTCGCTCGGCGGCGGTGAGCTTCGGGTTGCAACTCGTGACGGTGAGAATCCGATCGCCCGCGGTCGCTCCCTCGGATTGCGGCACGGGGGAGAGCACGCCGATTCCCGAGGGCATCACGTATTCGAGCGATCTGAACTCATACCGATACCAACCATCTTCGGTTTCGAGGTAGACACTGTCGCCGACTTGAAGATTTGCGATGTCACCCAGTGGGGCACCCCAGCCCGTTCGGTGTCCTGCGAGCGCGACGTTGCCAATAGCCCCTGGCATTTGAGTGCCGGGGTAGTGGCCGATGCCCTGGTTAAGCACATCCTTTACTCCGACGCCCTCGGCGATCGGTCGCGAGTAGTCGGCACCGAATCGCGGCACGATGAGGTTTGCGAATCTCACGGCGTTCTCGGGTTCGGCGATAACAATCGGCTCACCGGGATCGGGTCGGTCGACCGGTGCAGGCGCCGAAGATTCGCCGCGATCCCACTGCTGACTTTGCTCGACCGCGGCAGTTTGCTGCTCCACTCCCTCGACAATGTCGTTGAGCCACAATTGCCAGCCGAGAAAGAGCATCACGAAGACACCGGCAGTGATGAATACCTCGCCCATGACACCGACGATGCTCGTGCGCGCGCGACGTTCAGAGCGCCGTCGCGCGACTCGTCCGTCGGGGAGAACCATAGCCTCGATTCTAAGTCGTGAATCGCTCGGCTATCACAGGTTCCACCGAGGACTACCGGCCCTCAATCAGGCTAGAATCTGTCTCATGGCTCGAACCGCACGCACCTCAACTGACCGCAC
>JANNCX010000390.1:0-1637 GCA_031387145.1 Salinibacterium sp. | reverse complement strand
GGGTTGTCTTGACCTCAATGAACCGCTCGGCCCCAGTTGCGGCGAAGGACAGTACGTCGTAGCCCAAACCATCACCTTGGGTTTCCGCAACATGCTCAACCCGTGCCGCAAGATCGACGCGACCCGCCGCCGTCAGACGAGCCCGTTCGTGGGCTACGACGGCTACCTCACCAGCGCAACCCAGAGCAGCATTTCGAGCGTCTCTAAATACATAGTCGCGCTTGATCCCTGTCTTCCGCGGCGACCAAGAAGCAACCCCAAGGGTGACATCGGGTGGATCCGTGGGTGTTCCGAGGTTCACGATAGGTGCGAAATTCACGAAACTACTCGCCACGTCCATTGCTATATCAAGGTCCTTATCAAGCCTGAGTCGATTTTCGACCTCATCGCGAAGTCGGGCCTGGACGTTTTTCATGGGTTTATAGCCCTGGATGTATAGCCAGCCATTCTCAAGAAGCACAGCGCTGATGTTCTGATGTTTGAACTCGACCGATCCACGAGAACGACCATTCAGTCGCGACCTAAGATCCTCATTTTCTGCTGCTTTGTTGAATCGAACTCCTTGAAGCTCCTTTTCAAGCATCCCGAAGTAGGAACTGACCGTGGCAGAAACCTCCTCGTTGCTCCAGTCGGCTCCGCGAGGCTCAGGCATGAGGTGAGCATAGCCGCGCTTGGTCTAGGAGTGCGCGCAGCGTGAACACTCCGCGCAAGCTCGGCTCACAGCATCCGCGCCAGTCAGGGTTCCAGCCTTGGGAAGTGGCGATTCGGGTCGCGATATCCTTCAACTCGGCGTCCGAAACGCTTACGGCGACGTCGATGTCTTGCGTACTTTCCCGGTCGTAGTAGCGAAGCGCCATCGCGGCGCCCCCGACAATGCGCACGTGCGCTGCTCGCCCGCGCTGTTGCAGCTCGGCGACCACAAGACGGAGGCCCCGCTCGAGGTCCGATCGAGAGAAGAGTGTCATACGCTCGCCAATGTGTCCCGGTCGAGAAGCACGCGCCTGCGGCGGAACTCAGCGGGGACGCTGTCGAGAGGAGGATGAACTCGTGAAGTCGCGAAGACCCACGCCCTCAGCAGCGACCGCTCGTTGGAGCTCGCCCACTCGGGTACCGGCAGTGCTTCTTCGACGAGCCAGTGGGCGGCGAGCGCCGCGAGCGCTGCATCCCACCGTTTCGATCCGGTCGGTTGAGGCTGGGCGATCGCGAGCGCGAACCGGTTCGCCCCGTGCTCGGCCGCGAGATTGTCGCTGAGCTGGATGAAGAGTCGTGTTGCGCGAGCGATGTTGTCCGCACTGAGAGCCGATGCGATCTCGCCAGCAATCGTCGCCGTGTCGTCTCGGAGAGTGTCAACAGCGATGAGCCGCCGGCCTGCACCCCGAAGGATCTTTGCAACGGTGTCGAATGACGGGGACTGCTTACCGCTCTCGATCAGGGATATCTGGGACTGAGACGACTCGCTTCGCTTCGCTAGTGCACGCTGATCGAGGCCCGCCGCGTCACGGGCGGTCTTGACTAGTTGTGCGGCGCTCATTATGCCTCTTAGATGTGCTTGGAATTATCTAAACGTAATCATAGCGTCACTTAGTCTTTCGTTGTGCGGATTCTGTTTAGGCACCCGCTGCCACATTGAACTCTGC
>JANNCX010000369.1:0-15191 GCA_031387145.1 Salinibacterium sp. | reverse complement strand
GGAAAGCGCGCGGGAAGAACCGTGGGTTCTTGCGTCTTGCCGTCGTAGTTGTCTTGGAAATTGACGGTGTCTTCGTCAATGTCGCGCACCATCTCCATCGCGAGCGGTGCCATTTTGGTTTCCGTGTACCGAGGGGCGGCTGCACCGTCGTTGCCGGCCGAACCGAAGTTGCCTTGACCGAGCGCGAGCGGGTACCGCAAGCTCCAGGGCTGAACGAGTCTCACGAGCGCGTCGTAGATCGAGGCATCGCCGTGGGGGTGGAATTGCCCCATGACTTCGCCGACGACTCGAGTGCACTTGTTGAATCCCTTGTCAGGGCGGTAGCCACCGTCGTACATCGCGTAGATGACGCGACGATGTACGGGCTTGAGTCCGTCACGTACGTCGGGGAGGGCGCGACCGACGATAACGCTCATTGCGTAATCGAGGTACGAACGCTGCATCTCGAGCTGGAGGTCTACTTGATTGACCTTGTCGTGTCGCGTGTCTACGACGGCCTTCTCGAACGTTGGCTCGTTGGGTGTGTTCTCTTCGTCTGCCATGGTGTGCCCTAAATGTCTAGAAAGCGGACGTCTTTAGCGTTGCGCTGAATAAAGCTGCGCCGGGATTCGACGTCCTCGCCCATGAGGGTCGAGAAGACTTCGTCGGCGGCAGCCGCGTCATCCAGAGTCACTTGAAGAAGAGTGCGAGTCGCGGGATCCATCGTGGTTTCCCACAGCTCCGTGTAATCCATCTCGCCGAGACCCTTGTAGCGCTGGATTGCATTCTCTTTCGGGATGCGCTTGCCGGCTGCAACGCCATCGGCGAGCAGTGCATCGCGCTCCCGATCGCTGTAGACGAATTGGTGCTCGGCGTTCGTCCACTTGAGTCGGTAGAGCGGAGGCTGCGCGAGATACACATAGCCCTTGTCGATGAGCGGGCGCATGTAGCGAAACAAAAGCGTCAGCAACAGCGTCGTGATGTGCTGACCGTCGACATCGGCATCCGCCATGAGAACGATCTTGTGATACCTGGCCTTATCCGGATCGAAGTCCTCGCCAATGCCAGCGCCGAAAGCCGTGATCATCGCTTGCACTTCGTTGTTCGCGAGGGCGCGATCGAGGCGCGCCTTTTCGACGTTGAGGATCTTGCCTCGCAGCGGCAAGATCGCTTGCGTCTCGGGGTTTCGACCCTGAACCGCCGAACCGCCGGCCGAGTCTCCCTCGACGAGGAAGATTTCGCTCAGCGACGGATCCTTGCTTGAGCAGTCACGCAGCTTTCCGGGCATCCCGCCCGACTCGAGGAGTCCCTTTCGGCGGGTTTGCTCGCGAGCCTTGCGCGCGGCAATTCGCGCTTGGGATGCCTGGATCGCTTTGCGAATGACATCGCGCGCGTGAGTGGGGTTGCGGTCGAACCAGTCACCGAGTTGCTGACCAGCGACGCGTTGCACGAACGCTTTGGCCTCCGTGTTACCGAGCTTGGTCTTCGTCTGACCCTCGAATTGTGGCTCGGCGAGCTTGACGGAAATGACCGCGGTCAGACCCTCGCGAACATCATCACCCGAAAGGTTCTCTTCCTTCTCTTTGATGATGTTCTTTTCGCGCGCGTACTTGTTGACGAGAGTCGTGAGCGCCGCACGGAAACCTTCTTCGTGGGTTCCGCCCTCGTGAGTGTTGATGGTGTTCGCGTACGTGTGCACGCTTTCGGTGTATCCGTTGGTCCACTGCATCGCTACTTCGAGCGAGATCTTGCGCTCGCCGTCTTCTGACTCGAACGCGATGATTTCGGGGTGGATGAGGTCGTTCTTCTTGGCTTTGTTGAGGTACTCGACGTAGTCGACGAGTCCACGCTCGTACATGTAGCTGTCGGTCACTTCCTCATCATTACGCTCGTCGGTGAGCGTGATCCGCAATCCCTTATTCAGGAAGGCCATCTGCTGGAATCGAGCCCGCAGTGTTTCATAGTCGAACTCCACGGTCTCGAAAGTCTCCGCGCTCGGCCAGAACGTGACGGTAGTGCCGGTCTCGTCCGAGGACTCGCCCTGCACGAGCGGGGCATCCGGAACTCCGTTTGTGAAGCTCATTCGCCACACCGCACCTTGCCTACGAACCTCAACGTCGAGTTCACTCGAGAGCGCGTTGACGACCGAGATGCCCACGCCGTGCAAGCCGCCAGACACGGAGTAGCCGCCGCCGCCAAACTTCCCGCCCGCGTGCAGAATCGTGAGAACGACTTCGACGGTCGACTTCTGTTCTTGCTGATTGAGGTCGACGGGGATTCCGCGGCCGTTGTCGATGACGCGAATCGAGCCGTCCTTACGGATCGACACCGTGATTACGTCGCAATAGCCCGCGAGCGCTTCGTCGACGGAGTTGTCGACGACTTCGTACACCAAGTGATGGAGGCCGCGTGGTCCCGTCGAGCCGATGTACATTCCAGGGCGCTTGCGCACTGCCTCGAGTCCCTCGAGGATCTGAATCTGGTCGGCGCCATAGCTGTCGGCTGCGACGTGGCCGTTGGAGAGCGAACTCAGCTCTGGCAGGTCTTCGAGAGAATCTGTTGTCATGAAGAGGTGGTGCTCCTGCCGGTAGTTCGCGCTCGTCATTCGAAGCAAGTAGCTCCAGCGGAGGTGCTCTCGACGACTACCTTGAATTCTACCAAACCGATACTGACTAAACGGCAGAAACGGCGATCTGGGGACATTTCATCCGCTGCTTGACCAGATTTGCCTAGTCACCCGTAAGTATCGCGAGGACCGCGGCCTGGAATTGATCTGGGGCCGCTTTTCCAGGACGGAGCGTTCGGGCCTTCAAAGCGCACTGACTGGATGCCCGCATCCGGGTAGCGCTGAGCAATAGTTGTCGTGATCTGAGCTCGCATGAGCCGAAGCTGTGTCGCCCAAGCCGTGGAATCACACGTGACGGTAAGCGTTCCACTGTCAATTCCCGCGGGCGTGGAGTGTTCCGCGGTCTCGAAACCTACGATTTCCGGCCACGACGCGAGCAATTCCGAGCGCGCAAGCGGCGAGGTCCAGCCCATCTTTGCCGCCAAGCCGTCAATGACCTCCGCGAGTCCATGCGGATCCCGCCCAGGTGAGAACGGCGCGCTCGCCCCTTCCCTTTTGGTGTTTCTCTTTCGAGCGGTAGCAGAGCGATTAGTTCTGTCGCCAAAGACGCTCTTGAAGCGCAAGTACACCGCTACGTGCTCTGGCTCGGCGACGGCATCCGACTTCTCGTCGACAGGTTCATCACTCATCGGGCACGACCTCCCCGGCCGTGATTCGCACGATGTGGGTAGCGAGATCGCTCGGAACGTCGTCGAATACGGCCGCGGTAATCAGCACTTGCTCAAACCCCGCGATTGCATCGGCGAGTCGAGTCCGGCGCGATTCATCAAGCTCCGCGAAAACGTCGTCGAGAATCAAGACCGGGTCACCGACGGTCGACTCTCGCCGAAGGACCGCTGCCGACGCGAGCTTGAGTGCGAGCGCTAATGACCAGGACTCCCCGTGGCTCGCGTATCCGCGAGCGGGCAATCCATTGAGCGACAAGACCAGGTCGTCGCGGTGCGGACCGACGAGCGTCACTCCTCGATCGATCTCGGAACGGCGTTGGCCGGCGAGTGCCGCGCGAAAAGCCTCAGCTGCGACCTCGGCCGGAATCACGCCCGCTCGAGTCGCCGACTCGTCGGCCGCATCGTCGTCTGCCGTCGCTGCGAAGAAGCTCAAGTACGAAGAAAGGCGGGCGGCGTGATCGGCTCCCGCGATCGCCGAGTATGCGGCGTCCACCTCGGGAGCGAGCTCGGTCACGAGTCGGCTGCGGGCATCAACGATTTCGGACCCAAGAGCGACGAGGCGTTCATCCCAAATCTCAAGAGTGCCAAGCTGATGTTCGCGAACCCCAGCAGTTCGCGCCGACTTGAGCAAGGTATTGCGTTGGCGCAACACACGCTCGTAGTCGGCAATTACGGCACTCATTCTCGGAGTGCGGAGCACGAGAAGCTCGTCGAGAAACTTTCGGCGCCCGGCGGGTTCCCCGCGAACGACGGCAAGATCTTCGGGCGCGAATAGCACGCTCGAGAAGAAACGGGGAAGCTCGCGAGTCTTGATCGCCGACCGATTCACTTGCGCGCGATTCGCCCCCGAGCGATTTATTTGCACCTCGGCGAGGACTTCCCGCTCAAGGTGCGTCAGGCGCGCCCGCACGATGGCGGCATCCTGGCCCTGACGAATCATCGCGTGCTCAGTTGAAACTCGATGAGAGCCGAGCGTGCTCAAATAGCCGAGCGCTTCGACAAGATTGGTCTTGCCTTGGCCGTTGCTCCCTACGAAGAGATTTGCGCCGGGGTGAAGGTCGACTTCGAGGGCCGTGTAGTTTCGAAAGTCGGTCAGACTGAGGTGCGTGACAATCACGAGTGTCGCGCCGTCAGCTCTTGCGAACGGCGTGGCCACCAAACTGATTGCGAAGCGCCGCGACGGCCTTCATTGATGGTGAGTCCTTCTGGCGTGAGACAAATCGCGCGAAAATCGCCGCGCTTATCGTCGGAACAGGCACCGCACGGTCCAGGGCTTCGTGGACTGTCCAGCGTCCTTCACCCGAATCCTCGACATAGCCCGCGATGTCTTTGAAGTCGGGATCTTCTTCGAGGGCTTTCACGAGCAATTCAAGCAACCATGATCGTACGACCGTTCCGCGCTGCCATGCCTTGAACGAGCCCTTCACGTCGGTTACGAGATCCTTGCGGCTGTCAAGGAGTTCGTACCCCTCGGCCCACGCTTGCATGAGGGCATACTCGATGCCATTGTGAACCATCTTCACGTAATGACCAGCGCCAACTGGTCCCGCGTGAACAAATCCTTCGTCGCGAGGGCCCTCGGGACGCAAAGCGTCAAACACGGGCATTGCCCGCTCGACGTCTTCCGCGTCGCCGCCGGCCATGAGTCCGTAGCCATTCTCGAGGCCCCAAATTCCGCCGGAGACGCCGACATCGACGAACCTAATCTTCTTCTTGGCGAGGAAATCCGAGTGAATGCTGTCGTCGGTGAACCTCGAGTTGCCGCCATCAATCACAAGATCGCCGGGGCTTAGAACCTTCGCGACGTCATGGATCACTTTGTCTGTAATTGCGCCAGACGGAACCATTACCCACACGACCCTCGGTGCGGGTAGAGCGGCCGCGAGGTCGCTGAGGCTCGAAACATCCGTCACTTCGGGATTGGGGTCGAACCCCGTTACCTCGACGCCGTTCTTGCGCAACCGGGCGCGCATGTTGTTGCCCATCTTGCCGAGACCAATGATGCCAACGTGCATGGTCACTTGCTGCCCGCCTATCGCAACAGCAGGTTGGGCTGAAGAAGATACTTGTAGTTATCGGTGCCGGGTTGGTCTTTCGATGATTGGCTCGTGATCAACACCGGCCCAGGCTTGTTCGGGTTGTCGGTCTTCGTGAACGAAATTCGCACAAACTCCGAGTGCACCGACCCAAGGCCGTCGAGCAAGAATTGCGGCTTGAGCGACACCACCGTGTCTGAACCCGTGAGAAACGCATCAATCGATTCGGATGCCTGCGCTTGTTCAGATCCAATTGCCTCGAGGGTTACTCCCTCAGACGTGAACGTGAAGCGCAATGCAGCTTCTCGTTCGAGCACGAGCGACACGCGGCGAACGGCTTCAATGAGTTCGGCCGTGTTGAGCACTGCGTAGTTGTCGACCGTTTCGGGGAAGAGCCTTTTGACGGGAGGGAAGTTTCCCTTAATGAGAAGGGATGTGACGGTCTTCTTGTCGGCTTGGAAAGCGATGAGCTCTCGGTCGTCCGAACTTGTAATCGCGACAGAGACGTTGCCGCTGTGCCCGAAGGTCTTACCGATCTCGATGAGTGTGCGCGCAGGTACAAGAGCTGTAACACTCTCGATTCCCGAGTTCGCCGCATCCCACTCGATCTCGCGAACCGCAACGCGGTAGCGATCGGTCGCTACTAACGAGAGGCTGTTTTCGGAAACCTCAAGCTGCACACCCGTGATCACGGGAGTCACATCGTCTCTCGACGCGGCGACAGCAACCTGCGAAATAGCGTTTGCAAAATCTTCAGCGTTGAGTACGCCGGACTGTTCGGAAACTTCGGGGAGAGTGGGGTACTCCTCGACCGGCATGCTCAAGAGCGTGAAGTGCCCTGATCCACACGCGACGGTGATTCGACCGTCTTCGGTCGAAAAAGTAACGGGCGCGTTGGGAAGGCGGCTCGCAATATCGGCGAGCAATCGGCCCGAGACAAGCACCTTTCCTGGCTCTTCTACTTGCGCAGAGATTTGCGTTCGCGCCGAAACCTCGTAATCGAAGGACGACAGGATGAGGCCCTCTGTCGTTGCTTCGATGAGAACTCCACTGAGAATCGGGAGTGTTGTTCTTTGTGGAAGGAGTTTCACGGCGAATGACACGGCTTCGCTGAAGACGTCGCGGTTGACCTGGAACTTCACTTCTCACCCCTTTTATCAATCAGTGGACTGGCCGGTTAATACTGGCACAGGCGACCGATTCGCGAACCCATGGGTTGTCTCTCTCCAAAACTTCTTTCTAGAAGAACAACACTCTTAACCGTTGTGGAGACTGTGAATAACCCGAGCTGGCGCACCAAACAGTTGGGAACTACAACCGTGTGAGTTGTTCACGGTGCCACGACAATCGTGGGCAAACTCAAATGAACCACTCTCGCTTTCCACAGAATCGATTTTTACATCAACAGGAGTACCGGCGAGTCGCACCACTTATCCACATGTTATCCACATGGTAGGAAAACTATGCCTTTGTTAACCGATGGTTCTGCTTTATGCGGCTCGTGAGCTCGGTTACCTGGTTGTAGATCGAACGACGTTCCTTCATGAGCTCAGTGATCTTCTTGTTGGCATACATGACCGTTGTGTGATCTCGATTACCAAAGAGTTGCCCGATCTTCGGCAGTGAGAGGTTCGTCATTTCACGACATAGGTACATTGCGATTTGTCGAGCAGTCGCGACTGCTTGAGATCTCGACGACCCATACAGGTCATCGACCGTGAGTTTGAAGTACTCGGCCGTGTGATTGATGATGTCGACGGGTGCGATGACATTGTCTTCGTCGAGGGTGATGAGGTCTTTCAAGACGGTCTGCACGAGAGCGAGATCGACCGAGGTCCGGTTAAGACTCGCGAAAGCCGTTACGCGGATGAGCGTGCCTTCGAGCTCGCGAATGTTTGAGGACACCTTCGACGCCATGTACTCCAGGATCTCGTTGCTGACCTGGAGCTTCTCGCTTTGAGCCTTCTTTCGTAGGATTGCGATTCGAGTCTCTAGATCGGGAGCTTGAACATCCGTTATGAGGCCCCACTCAAACCGTGATCTCATGCGGTCTTCGAATCCCGTGAGGTGCTTCGGCGGCAGATCGCTCGTGATCACGACTTGCTTGTTGTGATCATGCAGCGTGTTGAAAGTGTGAAAAAAGGCCTCTTGTGTCGAGTCCTTACCTTGAAGAAATTGGATGTCGTCGATGAGAAGAATGTCGATTTCACGGTAGCGGGATTGAAATACCGAAGCACGGTTGTTCGCGATCGAGTTGATGAAGTCGTTAGTGAATTCTTCCGAGCTGACATAGCGCACGCGGATTCCCGGATACAAGCTCTCGGCATAATGCCCAATCGCATGCAAGAGGTGAGTCTTGCCGAGTCCCGACTCGCCATAAATGAATAGCGGGTTGTACGCCTTAGCGGGAGCTTCAGCCACAGCGACTGCTGCGGCGTGGGCGAATCGGTTCGATCCACCGATGACGAAGTTGTCGAAGCTGTACTTCGGGTTCAAGCGAGAATCCGAACGACGGTTGGACGTGGATGAATCGACGGAAGGAACGACGCTTGGCTCGATGTACGACTGCTCCCCCGGATCCATCGTGTGTTCGAGCGAGTCTTGTTGAATTTCAGGATTTACGACGATTGCGAAGTTCACGACCTCTTGCTCGTCGCTTAGTCCCGCGATCGCGTTGAGCAGGGGAAGGCGGATTCTCTGTTCGAGCATGCCCCGAGTGAGCTCGTTAGGTACCTCGAGATAGAGGGTCCCTGCCATGACGCCTTTGGGCTCGACGAGACTGATGAAACCCATGAGTTGGGGAGTGATTCGGTCGTCCGACGTGAGTCGGGACAGCACGGACTGCCAGATCTCTCGGGTTGAGTCTGGCAATTCCGACATCTGGGCCACGTCCTTGGTTGATCTTATTCACAGTCTTATCCACCGAAATAGGGCGGCACGAGACGAGCTCGTACCGCTAACCCCCTGCTATTCGGCTGGCTTTTACCTTAGTTGTCCACAGCATCTCGTGACCAACCCCAGTTGAAGGTTTGTGGATAATGCGAAATCGACCGCCTCAAAGTTTGACCAGACCCCAGAAACACCGTACTTTTAATCAGTTGACTTCCCGCCTTCGGGCTTACCACTTCTTCCGGCCTTGAAAGCTGGGCTTTGGAGATACCACCATGAGTAAGAGAACTTTCCAGCCGAATAATCGCCGTCGCTCCAAAGTGCACGGGTTCCGGCTTCGCATGCGTACCCGCGCGGGGCGTGCCATCTTGGCAGCTCGTCGTCGCAAGGGCCGCACCGAACTGTCCGCGTAGACGTTTGGTGCTCGCCAGGGCGAACCGGGTCATTAGCGCCGGAGATTTCCGCGCCGCCATGCGCCGTGGTCGGCGCGTAGGTTCTACCCACCTGGTCCTGCATGTGCTCGAAACTGGAGCTGTATCGAGCCGATTCGGCTTTATCGTGACAAAGGCACTTGGTTCAGCTGTGACGAGAAACTTGGTTCGGCGACGCCTGCGAGCGGCATGTCGCGACATCCTTCCGTTGACGATGAAGGGTGCCGATGTCGTGATTCGTGCTTTGCCCGGCTCCGAAACCGCGCCGTGGGCTGTGCTTCGCGGCGAGGTATCCGCTGGGCTAGGACTAAAAGAGGGCGCAGCATGAGGCGCGCTGGCGTGTTCTTGTTGCTCGTGCCGAGGAATGTTTGCGTCGCGATCCTCACCGTGTACCGGGCGCTCATCTCGCCGCTGTACGGAGACGTCTGTCGCTACTACCCGTCGTGTTCGCACTACACCCTGCAAGCAATTCAGACACACGGAGTGCTTCGCGGTGTCTGGCTCGGATCGCGCCGCATCGCTCACTGCCACCCCTGGGCAGAGGGTGGGATCGACGACGTTCCCGCTCGAGAGCACGAACGTTACGCGGTCAATCGTCTAGGTTTTGTCGTTGCCAATAGCCACGGAAAGGGCTAACTCACCAATGGATATCTTCGGGTTTTTCAATACCCTCTTGTGGCCGATCAAGTGGGTAATCGAGCTCATTCTCGTGACGTTCCATACGATCTTCACGACGCTTGGGCTCCAGTTCGACGACGGGTGGACGTGGGTACTTTCGATCACGGGCCTCGTGTTGGTCGTTCGTGCTGCGCTTATCCCGATCTTCGTGCGCCAAATCAAGAGCCAGCGTCGCATGCTCGAGGTCGCGCCCCAACTGAAGAAGATCCAGGACAAGTACAAAGGCAAGAAGGACCAGTTCTCGCGCGAAGCGATGTCCCGCGAGACCATGGCCCTCTACAAGAAAACGGGCACCAACCCGCTGAGCTCGTGTTTGCCGTTGCTCTTGCAAATGCCGATCTTCTTCGGACTGTTCTCGGTGCTCAACGACGCCCAGCAAGACAAGGCTGGCGTTGGCCTGCTCAACGAAGAACTCGCTCATTCGTTCGCAAATTCGGAGATCTTTGGTGCGCCGCTTCGGCTGTCGATCAGCACGGCCGACGGAAACCTCTCGGTCATCATTATTGCCTCGGTGATGATCGTGCTCATGACAGCGTCGCAATTCATCACGCAGCTTCAAATCATGTCGAAGAACCAGTCGCCCGAAATGAAGGCGAGCCCCATGTACCGCCAGCAGCGAGTGCTGCTCTACATGCTCCCGCTCGTGTTCGCGTTCTCCGGCTTCACATTCCCGCTTGGCGTGATGATGTACTGGCTGGTCTCCAATTTCTGGACCATGGCGCAGCAGTTCATCGTCATTCGCAACATGCCGACGCCCGGGAGTGAGGCTGCGCTCGCTCGCGAAGCACGCATCGCCAAGCAGCGCCAGCGTCGTGGCATCGTCGAGGAAACTCCCGAGGGCCCCCTCATGGTCGAGGAACCCAAGAAGCCTCAGCGACAGCAACCAACCGGCAAGAGCCGCTCGAAGAAGAAGAAGAAGTGAGTGACGTGACCGAGACCAAGCAAGAAGAGACCACAGACCTCAACGAAGCCATCATCGAACCCAACGATGGGGCTGCCGACTCGAGCGCGCCCTCTGCGGGACAGCTCGAAGAAGAGGGCGAGATCGCCGCCGACTACATCGAGGAACTTCTCGACATCACCGACCTCGACGGCGACATCGAGATTGACGCGCGCGGTGGGCGGGCCTATTTGTCAGTTACCTCGAGCGACGACAGCAGCCTTCGACTTCTCTCGAAGCCAGACACGGTCAACGCGCTCCAGGAACTCACGCGCATCGCAGTGCAAACCAAGACGGGGTCGTTCTCGCGCATGATTCTCGACGTCGGTGGATCGCGAGAGGCGCGAGCGAGCGAGCTTGCCCTGTTGGTCGATAAGGCCGCCGAGAAGATTCACGCGGGTGCCGCATCCGCTGCGCTCCCCCCAATGTCGTCGTACGAGCGCAAGCTTGTTCACGACATCGCTTCGGACCGAGGACTCTCCTCGCAGTCCGAGGGCGAAGGGCGGGACCGCCACACGGTGCTCACGCTTCCGTAAATGTTTCACGTGAAACAATGACGATCGAGAGTGAGCCGGATGTCGCGGCTGCTCTATTCGGCGACCGGATCGAATTAGCTCGCAAGTACACCGCCGACCTCGGTCGACGTGGCGAGGAACTGGGCCTCATCGGTCCCCTCGAGCTGCCCCGCTTGTGGTCGAGGCACATCATCAATTGCGCGCTAGTAGCCCCGCTGCTTCGCGCAGGCGTCGTCGGCGATATCGGAAGCGGAGCCGGTCTGCCCGGGCTCGTGCTCGCGATCGCCCGCCCAGATGCGCACCTCGTGCTCATCGAACCGATGGAGCGCCGCGCGGACTGGCTTCGTCTCGAGGCCGCAGAGTTGGGGCTCGACAACGTCACAGTCGTCAGAGCACGCGCCGAAGAAGCCGTGCTCGAGTCAAAACTCGATCAAGTTACCGCTCGCGCGGTCACCGCCCTGTCGAAGCTCATCCCGGCGACGGTTCCGCTTGTGAAGTCGGGCGGAGAGATGATCTTCATGAAGGGCACGCGCGTGAACGACGAGGTCGAGGCCGCGGCAAAGGCCATCCGAAAGGCTCGCTTGAGCCACATCGAGGTACTCACGCTCGGCGAAGGAATCGCCCCTGAGGAGACTCGGGTGTTTCGGGCTACAGTGGACTGACCATCCATCGAACCCATGCGGGCAGTGAGCCCTGCGCTTCCAGAAGGTTTCACGTGAAACATCCCGATGGCGACATCGCCGCGTCGACGAGCACGTTCGACGAATCGACTCCATTAGCCCGCGAGCTTGCCGAGATAACGCGCCGCCGGCAGGCGCTCGCGTCTGAGCGGCTCCCACTTCCCACCGAAACTCGCGTATTCACCGTCGCCAATCAAAAGGGCGGAGTGGGCAAGACGACGACAACCGTCAACCTCGCAGCGGCCCTTGCTCGCGCTGGTGCTCGCGTGCTCGTGATCGACCTCGATCCTCAAGGCAACGCCTCGACCGCTCTCGGGGTAGAACACCGCTCCGAAACCGTGAGTGTCTACGACGTCATCATCAACGATGAACCAATGGCGGGGGTCGTACAAAAGAGCCCCGAGTTTGACGGTTTGTATTGCGTTCCTGCGACCATCCACTTGGCTGGTGCCGAAATCGAACTCGTGTCGCTCGTTGCGCGCGAACAGCGCTTGCGTGCGGCGCTAGAGCAATTCTTCGCGCAAACGGAGGAGCTCTTTCACTACGTCTTCATCGATTGCCCACCGTCGCTCGGCCTTCTCACGATCAACGCTTTCGTAGCGGCCCGCGAAGTGCTGATTCCGATCCAGTGTGAGTACTACGCACTCGAGGGCCTCAGCCAGTTGCTCAGCAACATCCAGCTCATCGAGCGTCACCTCAACCCCCGTTTGACGGTATCGACGATTCTGCTCACGATGTACGACTCGCGAACGAACCTCGCCAATCAAGTCGTGCAGGATGTTCGCGAGCACTTCCCGGAGCAAGTGCTCGACACCGTCATCCCGCGGTCGGTACGCATCTCCGAAGCCCCGAGCTACGGGCAAAGCGTCATTAGCTACGACGGCAGCTCCCCCGGCTCGTTGTCTTACCTCGAAGCCGCAGCCGAGATCGCACGTAGAGGAGCACCGAAGTAATGGCTACACCGAAACGAACGGGACTCGGGCGCGGCATTGGAGCGCTCATCCCCGGCACCGACGACGCCTCACAACGTCCCGTCGACGTCTTCTTTCCGTCTGGCACGGGAGAGCGCCAGGGCCTTCTCGCTGTGCCGGGGGCACGACTCGCCAACCTTCAGCCTGACGACATCGCGCCGAACGCTCAACAGCCTCGCATGGAGTTCCGCGCCGAGGAGCTCGAGGAGCTTGTCGTCTCGATCCGCGAGATCGGAGTGCTTCAGCCGATCGTCGTACGACCGATCCCCGGCGCATCCGCTAAACCGCACTTCGAGCTCATCATGGGTGAGCGCCGGTTGCGCGCTACGAAGCAACTCGGCCTTGCGAGCATCCCGGCCGTCATCAAGAACACGGCTGACGAAGACATGCTTCGGGATGCCCTGCTCGAGAACCTGCACCGCGCGAACCTCAACGCGCTGGAAGAGGCGTCCGCCTACCAGCAGCTACTTTCCGACTTCGGGATCACCCAGGACCAGCTCGCCAGCCGTATTGGCCGATCACGGCCGCAGATCACCAACACCCTTCGCTTGCTCAAGCTGCCGCCGAGCGTGCAAAAGCGGGTCGCTGCCGGCGTGCTGAGCGCAGGCCATGCCCGCGCGGTGCTCGCGGCAGGGGATGCCGAGGCCATGGAGCGACTCGCGGACAAGATCGTCAACGAGGACCTCTCCGTGCGCGCGGCCGAGGCGGCCGCGGGACAGCTCTCCACGAAGTCTGCGGCCAAGACGAAGCCGACCGCGGGAAAGCGCCAAGGCCAGCTCGACGAGGTGGCCGAGCAATTGGGCGACCGGCTCAACACGCGCGTCAAGGTGAGCCTCGGAGCGAGTAAGGGTCAGATCGTCATCGACTTCGCTACCGTCGCCGACCTCAACCGCATTCTCGGTGAGCTTGGCCAGCCGGGCTTCAACCGGTAGCTTCCGTGGAGATCGCAGCCGGGCATCCGCTCGACGCCGATGTGCTCGCCTTGCTTCACGAGCACCTCGCCGACATGCACGCGACCTCCCCGGCCGAGAGCGTGCACGCCCTCGACCCTGAGGCGCTCACCGACCCCGCAATCTCCTTCTTTACGGCTCGCGACCGAGGTGTACTCCTCGGGTGCGGGGCGCTGTTCGATCACGGGGACGGCTCGGGCGAGGTCAAGTCGATGCGCACGGTGATTGCCGCGCGCGGGCGTGGCATCGCGGCGACGCTTCTCGACCATCTAGTCGCGGAGGCGCGGCGGCACGGGTGGCACGTGCTCAGGCTCGAGACGGGCACCGAGGACTACTTCGCGGCAGCCCGACGGCTGTACGAGCGCCACGGGTTCACTGAGCGCGGCCCGTTCGCCGACTACCGGCTCGACCCGCACAGCGCGTACTACGAGCTTCAGCTGAGCTGAGAGCTCAACCGCGCGCTTCTGCAATAGCCGCCTCGGCCAGTGCCGAGTACACCCAGCCGAGGTCATGACCGGCGGCCTCGAGGGCTTGCGGCAGGATCGACGTCTCGGTGAGACCCGGCAGCACGTTGGCCTCGAGGAACCAGGGCGTGCCGACTCCATCCACGATGAGGTCGACACGTGACAGGTGGCGCAGGCCGAGGGCGTTGTGTGCCGCGAGGGCGGTCTCGGCGGCACGAGCCGCGACATCCGGGGCGATCCGTGCGGGCACGTAGAAGCGCGTCTCGCCGGCGTTGTAGCGCGCCTCGAAGCTGTAGACCCCGCTGAGGGGCTCGATCTCCACGGCCGGTAGCGCGACGGGACCATCGCCGCTGTCGATGATCCCGATCGCGATCTCGGTGCCCGTGATGCGCTGCTCGATCAGCGCGACGTCCCAGTAGGTGTAGGCGTCGACCATTGCGCGCGGCAGCAGCGACCGGTCCTCGACGATGGTCACGCCCTGAGCCGATCCGCCTTGGGCGGGCTTGACGACGAGGGGACCGGAGAACTCGTCGGCGATCTCCTCAAGAATGCTGTTGGCCCCGAGCTCGCGGAACGCGTCCCGCGGGAGGGTGATGGATGCCGGCGTGCTGACCCCGGCGCGCGAGACGATCGTCTTGGCGGTGGGCTTGTCCCACGCCAAACGCGACGCATCGGCGCGCGATCCGACGTAGGGGATGCCGATGAAGTCGAGAAGGCCGCGCAGGGCACCATCCTCTCCGCTCGCGCCGTGGAGGGCGGGCCACACCACGTCGGGCCGCGATGATCGGAGATAACCCAGGAGGGAGGCATCCGGGTCACGGAGCTCCACGGTGATGCCGTGCTCGGCGAGGCTGTCGGCGACGCGGCGACCTGAGCGCAGGGACACGTCGCGTTCATGCGAGATGCCCCCGGCGAGCACGAGCACGCGGGGAGAGGGTGTTGCTGTCATGAGTCCTTCAGCCGAGGTTGGCGGGCGGGTTGATCATCGTCGCGTCCGGGTGCAGGGTGGCAAGCGGTCCGGTTTGCGAGAATGTGTTGAGCAGCTCGAGCTCTCCGTTGATCACCGTCGAGAGCCGGCGGATTCCCTCACGGATGAACTCGGGGGTCGGGTAGCAGAAGGCGAGACGTATCTTGTTGCGGCCGTTGCCGTCGGCGTAGAAGGCAGTGCCGGGCGTGTACGCGACGAGTTCCTTGACGGCCCGGGGAAGCATCGACTTGGAGTCGAGGTAGTCGGGCAGGGTGACCCAGACATAGAAGCCGCCCGTGGGATGTGTCCAGCTGAGGTCTGGCAGGTAGTCGTTGAGGGCCGCGAGCATGGCATCGCGGCGCTCACGGTAGACCCCGCGGAAGGTGTCGATCTGGCC
>JANNCX010000323.1:0-1601 GCA_031387145.1 Salinibacterium sp. | reverse complement strand
GCCGGGTCGACTACGAGGGCGGGGATGCTCTGTGCGACGAGAAAGACGGCCACCGCAGCGAGAGCGGCGAGGATGATGCTGCCCGCGACAATCGTGCTGCCCGCGAAGATACGGTCGGCAGGTCGGAGCTTAACTCTCGGGCCGCCAAGTGCTGTCGTCATTCTCGTCTTCCTGCGCAGGGCTGGCGTGAGTGGGGGTGCCGTGACAAGTCTGTCGGGCTGCGACCTTGGGTGCAATGTGCACGGCGGTCACAGCCCGACAGATTTCTTGCCAGTGTTACTTGATTGCCTCGAGAACCGTGGCAACGCGAGCTGACAGGTCGGCCGAGAGCGGTGCAGCTCCAGCGGAGGCAGCAGCCTCAGCCTGGCCGGCTTCGCTCGTGATGTAGCTGATGTAGCCCTTGACGAGCGGGGCAACCTCGGCGTCAACGAACTCAGTGCACGTGATGATGTAGCTCACGAGAACGAGCGGGTAGTGCGTCGGGTCGGTCGTGTTGCGGTCGAGCTTGATCGCCAAGTCGGTGTCGCCTGCGGTGTCGCCTGCAGGAGATCCGTCGACTACTGCAGCTGCAGCCTCTGCCGAGTAGTTCACGAACTCGTCGCCCACGAGAATCGCGGCCGTTGCGAGGTCGCCAGCCTTCGAGGCATCCGCGTATCCGATGGTGTTGGTGCCGTTGGTGACTGCATCAACAACACCCGAGGTGCCCTGTGCTGCTTCGCCTACCGCGTAGGGGAAGGTGTCAGCCGGCTCAGCGTCCCACACGTCGGGAGCAACCTTGAAAAGGTAATCGCCGAAGTTCTTTGTGGTACCCGAGTCGTCCGAGCGGTGCACGGCCGTGATGGTTGCAGACGGAAGGGTCGTGCCCTCGTTGAGTGCAACGATTGCCGCGTCATCCCACGTAGTGATCTCGCCCTTGAAGATGCTGGCGATCGTCGCTGCGTCGAGGTTGAGCGCGTCAACACCCTCCACGTTGAAGATCACTGCGATGGGGGAGATGTAGGCGGGAACCTGGATGTACCCGGTGTCGGGAACGCACGCTGCGAATCCGCCATCGATTTCTTCTTGCTTGAGGGCCGAGTCAGAGCCGGCGAACGAAACGCCACCCGCGATGAAGGCTTCGCGGCCTGCACCCGAACCGGTGGGGTCGTAGTTGATGGTTGCTTCGGGGTTAGCGGTCTGGAACGCCGCAACCCATGCTTCTTGTGCCGAGCCCTGAGCGGACGATCCGGCGCCGTCGATCGTGCCCGAAACTGCTTCGGCCGGGGGAGCGGTGTCCTCGTTTGCTGCACAAGAGGACAGAAGGATGGTGCCTGCAAGAGCAATGACGCCGACGGCGCCAATACGCGTGAAGTTCATGATTTCCTTTGTGAATGTGATTTCAGGAGTATGAGTCGGTGCGACCCACCCCATGAATCTAAGAAATGACGTTAACGACGATCGTTCCGCAAGGTGAACGGGAGGTGAACAACGTCAGGCGGGTGAGTGCGTCTCCACAGCGACGATTCCCGATTTGGGGTGTTTTCGCGAGATGTGCAGCACAGTGAAGTCACCCGTATCGAGCGAGGCGGATCGGCGCAGCGAGGCATCCGCCGTCGACTTCG
>JANNCX010000312.1:0-4572 GCA_031387145.1 Salinibacterium sp. | reverse complement strand
GGATCCGGCTCACCGAACCCGGCGCCGATCTCGCGATCGCGCTCGCGATCTCAAGCGCATACCGCGACAAGGCTTTTCCCGTAACCTTCGCGGCGATTGGTGAAATCAGTCTCGCGGGCGAGATTAGGCCCGTGTCTTCGGCGCCGCAACGCGTGGCCGAAGCCAAGCGCCTCGGTTTCTCTACCGTCGTCGACTCACAAGCCGCGCACTTGCGCGAGGCCCTTCGGCTCGCGTTCGCGGGCTCGACGGTAGAACGCGTCGACGTACCGGACTTCTGACGCGAGCTAGTTGATCATGACTGAGGTACCCCAGTCGATGACTCGCCAAGAGATCCAGCCATTCTGGCGCTCAAGGCTTACCGCGATCGAGTCGGTCTCGCCGTCTGACGTTGTACGGATGCACGTGAACGTGTCACCGATCAGAAGCGGTGGGGCGGGGCACGTCACCCCGATCTCGGCGCCAAGCGCGAGCGCGTCAGCCTCGACCGAACTCTCGACCTCTGAAGCGAACGTTCCCGGAAGCACCGAGATGAGAAGACCTGGCAGCACGAGGATGCCCGCAACGATCGACACGAAGCCCGAAGCCAGCACGCCGAGAGTCGCGAATCCCTTACCCGTCTCGCGGTAGGTGCGGAATGCACGAACGATCAAGTAGCCGGGCTCGGCCAGAATGGCCCACCACGCGCTAGCTGGATGCTTGTGGCCCCAGACGTGCAGAATCAAGCCGTCGAACGCCGCGAAGAAGATGACGACGAGGTACGGCGCAAAGAGCACGAGCATCATGAGCGGGAAGTTTGCGCCCAGGCCGAACACCGTAATCAATAGCACAGCGATCGTGAGTTGGATCGCCGGCATGAGTGCGATGGCCCATGCTGCACCCGTGTAGGCCCGAAGTTGCTTCGAGACACGAACGGGAGCGTCCATCTCTTCCGCAAGCGC
This sequence comes from Salinibacterium sp., assembly GCA_031387145.1. Classification (GTDB taxonomy): domain Bacteria; phylum Actinomycetota; class Actinomycetes; order Actinomycetales; family Microbacteriaceae; genus Rhodoglobus. Next base: position 3,634 of record JANNCX010000312.1, on the reverse strand, counting down.
ACTAAGCATTGACGATGCTGGCGCGGCATTCGTATGCGCGGTCGCGCTCCTCGGACTCGAACTCAGGTCGAGCGTTTCGGAGAGTGGCGGTTCAAGTTCTTTAAGAGTCATCGCGAGAAGCGGCTGTGCACTCAACTCTTCGCGGACGGGGTCGACCTGAGTCTCGAAGTCGGCGAAGTCCGGGAACATCGTCGGAATCGGCGTCGTGGTGTCTTGACGTTCACGCTCACGCTTTTCACGACGCGACGGCAATCCATCGTCGGTGTAGCGAGTGGGGAAGTCTTCGTCTGCAAATCCGACGCGCGCCGCAGGCTGAACGATAATGGGCGCGCGAGCTTCCGAAGTGTGTTCGGTCCACGCTTGAGCGTCCCACCAGCGAAGCTGGGGTAGACCCAAGGGGTCGGGGTACCAGCCTGCTGGTACGCCGAAGTTGCTGTCATCCACATACCCACAGTAACGGGAAAAGGCAACTTTGAGAAAGCCCGTTCTACCCCGAGTTATGCAACTCGGCACCCCAAACTCTCAAGTATCTAGCGAAACTTTACGGGTTGACCCCACGAACTGGGGGAGTAAATTGTATCGAACCGGAGAGGTAAAACTCGAAGGGAAAGTCGATTGGGTCAAACCGGTCGGCTGTCTGAAGGGATGATCTGCAAGGGCCAAACCGGAAGGCAAACAGAAAGACCCTCGAGGCTCGCAAGGGCCACGGGGGTCTTTCGCTTTAACCCAGCCGCTCGAAGGCGCGCGCACTACCATTCAGGAATGACGATCGATACCGCGCTAACCGCGCTCGCGATTGTGTTGAGCGTCGCAAGCGTTGCGCTCAGCGGCTGGTTTTCTATTCGAACGGCTCGGCTCAACCGACAATTGGAAGACGAGCGCGAGGAACGCCTCGAGGCTCAGTCCGCCATCAAGGCAGCCGAGCGCGTTTACGAACCCCTCGCTCAAGCCGCTGCCGAGCTTCAATCGCGCATTTTCAACATCGTTGAAACGGGCTGGGTGCCGCTCATGAAGCGGTACGAAAGCCACGGCGACTACGCCATCACGAGCACCGCGTTCCTGTTTGCGCACTATTTCGGCTGGATCGAGGCTCGCCGCCAGGCCGTCTTGTCGTCGTCAGGCGAGGGTGGGCGAGACATTTCGGTGCAAAAGCTCATCGACGGAGTGCTCAAAACACTGCGTCGCAGCGAAGACAGCCCAGGGTTTCTCTTCTTCACGACCGAACAACGCGCGATCGGCGAGCTCATGTGCGACTTCGAGGTCGTTTCTAAGCAGCGCATCGCGACCGTTAAGGGCTATGCGGCATTCGTCGCGCTCTACCGCGAAGACGAGAGCTTCCGCGCGTGGTTTACCCCGATCAACGAGGGCATGAGTCTCGTGTCGAAGGGCGATGTGCGGCGGCTCGCCGACATCCAGCGCGCCCTCGTCGACCTCATCGACGAGCTCGACCCCAAACGCAAGTACACCGCCGGGTTCGACCTAGAGCCAATTCATCTCGACGAGGCCTAAGTTCGAAGGGCTCGCAGCCATGCGTTGACGTCAGCCGTAAAATCCACCGCGACGGGCAACTCGATGCCGTCGATAGCCCGGATGGGCGCGAAGAGTCTGACGCTCGAGACGAGCCACACGGCATCCGCTTGCCTCAAGATGTCGGGAGTCGTCAGTTCGAAGGCCGTCGACATGCCGAGGCTTGTCGCGTAGCGGAAGACATTGGCTTGAGTCGTGCCGTCGAGGATGCCGAGGCCCGTGCCGGGCGTGAGCAACGAGTCGCCCCGGCGATACACCACGGTCGAGGTTGGGCCCTCGAGCACGATGCCGTCGCTCGAAACGAACACGACATCGTCCGCTCCGCGACGCACGGCCTCGCGCACGGCGGCTCGGTTGATTGCGTAGCTGAGTGTCTTTGCCCCCGCGAGTAGCCACGGAGAGGTTTGTTCGACGTCGTGCCTGAAGCCGCGATCGAGCAACGCGACTCGCATGCCAACCGTGCGATCTTTAGTGAAGTCGGGAGAGTGCGCCCCGTACGCCCAACCAGTCGGTGTGGAGCCGCCCTCGACTCCCCTCGTCATGACGATCTTTACCCACGCCTCAGGGGCAGGGTCGAGCGCGGTGACCGTCGCAGAGATCACGTCACGCCACGCGTCGAGGTCGGGCGCCGGAAGATCGAGCATTGCGGCCGACTTCGTGAATCGGCTCAGATGGTGGTCGAGCGCTTGCGGATGCCCGTCACCCACGCTGATCGTCTCGAAGATGCCATCGCCGCGAGTTGCTGCCAGGTCGAGCGCGCTCACCTGCGGCTCGCCCGCGTCGACGTGCCAAAACGGCGGTTCTGCGGGAAAGCGCGCGGGGGCATCCGTCGAAGGGCGATTGACCATCGTAAGAATGTCAGTGGGCATGAGACTAGAAGAGCAAGAACTGCTTCGTGGTCGTCGACTTCACGTCGCCCACGACCATCTCGAAGTGGTAGCTCGCGCCGCCCGACGTCACTTGTTCGCGCGCTGTGTCGCACGTGTCAGCGGATGACCGAGTGCGGTCCCACGTGAGGCTCGGGCCTTGCTTGGGAACCCCGGGCTGCAGGGTAGTGACTGCCGCGACTGGAGCGGTCTGGCAATCCACGGAGGTCCAGATCAGTTCATCGCCGCTCGTCACGCGGAACGCTTGCACGTCGGAACCTGCGGCAAACGTGCACGGCTCGGCCGCTGAGCTCTTGAGCGTGAACGACAGCACGGGGTTCACGCCGGCTTCGTAGCTCGTGTTGTCTGTGATGGCGTCGACCGTGATCTTTGTCGGGTCACACTCCTCTACAGCGCTCGTTGAGGTGGGAGACGGCGTTGACGATTTCGTCGAAGTTGGTTGCGGAGTGCCGGTGCCGGGCCGCACGAAAATGAGCACGATGATGACGATGACCGCAATGAGGCCAAGCCCCACGATGAGCCTGCGACGCCAGTACACCCCGCTGGGCTGGGGGCCGACGGGATTTCTAAACGTCGACATGCTGCAAGGGTAAGCGCGACGCGCGCCTAGAGCCGCTTGAGCATGCGCGTGTTGCCGAGCGTGTTCTGCTTGACGCGCGAGAGATCGAGGAACTCGGCGACACCTTCGTCGGGAGACAACGCGAGTTGAGTGAATACGTCGGGCGCGACGATGTCGTCGGCGATCGCGTCGTAGCCGTGGCGGCCGAAGAACTGAGTCTCGAACGTGAGGCAAAACAGGCGCGAGAGCCCGTAAGAGCGAGCATCCGATTCCACACGGTCGAGGATGCCGTGGCCGACACCCTTACCGAGCCACTCGTCGCTGACGGCGAGAGTGCGTACCTCACCGAGGTCCTCCCACATGACGTGCACGGCACCGCAACCGATGAGGTTGCCTGCCTCATCTTCCGCGACGCGGAACTCGGGCACGGCCTCGAAGAGCACGACACGGTCTTTGCCGAGCAGGATGCGTCGATTGACTAGCGGCTCGACGAGTCGCTGGATCGCCGGGATGTCGCTAGTGCGGGCACGACGGATCGTGAAAGGGGTCACGCGAAAAGCTTAAGGCCGGTTGAGTAGCCGACGAAGTCGGCGTATCGAAACCCGCCTGGCCACGCGAAGGCTGGTTTCGATACGCGCGCCGCGCTACTCAACCCGCCTTT
>JANNCX010000311.1:0-3199 GCA_031387145.1 Salinibacterium sp. | reverse complement strand
AGCTCGGCAATCCGGCGCCCGCTCGGGCGAGCGATAAGTGCGCTCACGATTGCGACGGTTTGCTTGCTTGCGCCTCGCAACACCTGTGCAGCGAGCGTGATCTTGCCGTCTGACGATCCGAGTCGGCTCCCCAGCGCGAGTTCGAGGTCGGCGTTTGACGCAACCGCTCTAGAAAACGCGAAAAGCTCGTCGTTGATCGACTCGGTATCTTTTGCCGAGGCCGCGAGCGCACGGATGCCAAGTCGCTCGATGCCGGAGACGAAGTCGTCTTCAGACGACCAGCGCTGCGACGAAAGGGCCTCGAGAACTGCGATTGCGGCGCCCGTGTAGGAACCGAAGATCGCTCGAACGATCGACTGGCGGTTGGCCACGTCGGAGGTATCGTCAGCGAGAGCCGAACGCAATTGCGGTGAACCGTCGACGACGAGCGCGGCAGCAAGCAGTTGCTCGCCCGTCGCGAAGTCAACGGTGCCTTGCGCCGCCAGGGCGGCGTTCGCCGCGCTGACCGCTTCTCGTGTCGCTGAACCCATGGTTACGCCTTTGCCTTAGCTGACGTCTTTTCGGAGGCCTCGAGATCGGCGAGGAATCGATCGACGATGTCGGTCGAGCGCTTGTCGTTACTGAGGCTCTCACCAATGACACCGGATGCGAGATCGAGAGCGATAGCACCGACCTCGGAGCGCAACGAGACAAGCGCGCTCTGGCGCTCGGCTTCAATCTGAGCCGTGGCGTTTGCAACGACACGCGCTGCGTCCGCTTGAGCCTGCTCGATGAGTTCGGCGCGAATCTGCTTGGCATCTTCGCGAGCTTGATCGCGAATCTGAGCGGCTTCGCCGCGAGCATCCGACAATTGAGCCGTGTACTGGTCGAGGGCATCCTTTGCCGCGGCTTGAGCTTGTTCAGCGCGCTTCAGGCCACCCTCGATCGCGTCGGCGCGAGCATCGAGTGCTTCGTTAAGCCGTGGCAATACTCTCCATATGAAGAGCGCGAGGATGATTGCGAACGCGATCGATCCCCAGACCAGATCGTAAATCTCTGGAATGAGCAAGCTCGGTGCTTGTTCGGTTGCTTCTTCCGCGGCTGTCGCGACGAATGCGTTGAGCATTCGGACTCCTTCGATGGGTTCGGTGGGTTACGGCGCGGGGAACGGAATGAACGCGACGGCGATCGCGATGAAGGCAAGCGCCTCGGTGAGTGCAATACCGAGGAACATGAGCCCCTGAAGTCGACCTTGCAGCTCAGGCTGGCGCGCTACCGACTCAATTGTCTTGCCAACGATGATACCCACGCCGATACCGGAGCCGATTGCGGCGAGACCGAATGCGAGTGGGGCTAGTTGTCCAACTACGTTCATGAATTTTTCCTTTCGAGGGTTTTACGGGGTGAGACTTCGAGCCGAGACTCAGTGCTCTTCGGCAAGAGCCATCTGAATGTAGATGGCAGCGAGGATGGTGATGACGTATGCCTGAAGGGCCGCGACAAATAGTTCAAGCACGGTGAACGCGACGCCAAACGCGAAGGTGCCGATGCCCATAAGACCGAGGGGATTACCGTCTGCAAGCACGGTGAAGAAGAAGAAGTGCGTCGCCGCAAAGCACAGCACAAGCAGCATGTGCCCGGCAACCATGTTCATCAGTAATCGGAGCGTAAGTGTGATGGGTCGAAGGATGAACGTGGAGAGGAATTCAAGGATGGCGAGAAAGCCTGCCATCACCGGATTGAGACCGGGAAGGATCAAGGCATTTTTGAAGTACCGGACGCCGAACTTGCGCACGCCCGCGTAAATGAACAACACATACGCGATCACCGCCATGATGAGCGGCAGACCGATTACTGAAGTTCCCGCGAGCTGAAGCCCAGGAATGATTCCGGTTATGTTCATTCCGAGCGTGACGAAAAAGATCGTCATAAGCACGGGCATGAAGCGTCGTCCGTCTTTCTCGCCAAGCGTTCCTACGATGATGTTGTTTCGCACGAAACCAGTGACGATCTCAAACGCCGCTTGACCGCGCCCAGGCACTAGTTTCATCCTGCGTGTTCCAAGCCAGAAGATCAGAACCAGAACTGCAACAACGAGCAACCGGATGAGCATGACGCGGTTGAGCTCGAAAATCGTACCCTCGAAGAAGACCGCGGGGGGAAAGAATTCGTCAATCGATGGCCCGTGGAAACCACCCTCCGAGTCGCCTTCGGTGGCGAACGGGAGAACCGAGATGAAAGTAGAAATTATCAGTTGCTTTCTCCGGCGTCAGGCACGTTCGAGACGAGGCGATTAAGGGGCGAATTGACTCCAGCCTAGCAAAACTATCCGGACCGATTGACCGCGCTCAGCGCGGATTTTCACGTGTATGTGACCCGCGCCCGAGCGATCGCAAGTACGTCAACGACGAGGCCTCCGATTACGGCAGCGACGAGCGAGAAGAACATCACGACGGGCTCGAGGAACGGTTGACCTCGCAACACCAGCAAGATCCCTATGAACAATGCGAACTTGAGCAGCCACATTCCCAGCACGATTGAAAAGTAGAGCGACGTCGATGGTTTTCCCGCAGTGGTGCGCTCGGCGATCACGATACTGAGGGCAGTCGTTCCCATGAAGAGTGCGGTAAGCCCCGCGCCAATCAGCGCGCTCACGAGCCCGGGCACGCCGGCAACAAGGTACCCAACGATCGAACCGACCACAGCAATGCTTGCCGTCACGATCGACCCGTAGAAGAGTGCTCTCGTGAGAACCGGAGCTGACTTCATAGTGCGGGTTCCTTTTCGTCAAGGCTGGCTTCGACTTCGTCTGCGTGAGCGTCGAGCCCATCGACTCGCGCCTTGCGCTTACTGAGCGGCGAGAGCGTCACGGCCGTGCAGACCGCGAGCCCGACCGTGAGGATCAGAGTTGCCCAGTACCACGGCATGAACATGTAGCCGAGGCATCCCACGGAGACAACGAGGGTCCACCCGTAAAAGATCAGCACGGCGTGAAGGTGTGAGTGACCCATGTCGAGAAGCCGGTGGTGCAAATGCATTCGATCGGCCGTGAAGGGTGATTTGCCTGCGCGCAGCCGTCGAATGACAGCGAGCCCGAAGTCGAGCAGCGGCACGATCAAGATCGCAAATGGAAGCAGGATCGGGATGAACGCGGGCAAGAAGTACGCGTTGAATCTGTCGGGCTGGGTGAGGGTGCCCGGGTCGACTTGCCCCGTCACGG
>JANNCX010000310.1:0-3466 GCA_031387145.1 Salinibacterium sp. | reverse complement strand
TCGAAGACAAGCCGCAGGCCAGCAATGAGCGAAAGCGAAACGACAACGGCCGCGATGAGCCCCCACGGCACGGTAACGCCGGCCACGATAACGGTTGAATCGAGAACGACCGTGAGCACGGCGCCGACGACGACCCCCAAGAACGCTGCGAGGATTGACGTCGCTACCCTTGTCGGCCAACCGCTCTCGTCGAAGGCGCCCGTCGGTGGGTACCGTTGAAAGTACTCGACAGCACCGATGGGCTCGACTGCACCGCCCGGGGTGACAAATTCGTCTCCCGCGACGGTAAGTTGCGAGCGATGCGCTTCAAGTGCTGCGCGCTTGCGGTCGAGCACGCTCGACACATCAACCGTCATGAGCCGAGATTGTGCCGGACCCTGTGCGATGACGAAGAACGGCACATTCAAGACCTCGCACGCGACGCGGGTTGCCTCGTGTGCTCTCACGTGGTCCGGATGCCCGTACCCGCCGGTCTCGTCATAAGACACCACGAGGTGCGGTTGTGTCGCCGAAATCACGGCCGCGATGTCGGCGGCCACCTCGCCGAGTTCGGCTGCCGTGAGGCTCGACGGATCAACTTCTTCGAGCGGCAACGGCGTCGGTCGGTCGGTCGAAGTGCTCCCCCACCGCATGCCCGAGTCGGTGTACGTGCGTGGTTCGCGGCCGGGCCAGCGGGCATCCGCTTGCCCAAGGTATCGGTGGTCTATGACGCCGAGCACCGACATAGCGGTTGCGAGTTCATTTCGACGGTGCGCTGCGAGCGTTTCTGGGTTGCCCCTCAAACTCGCGAGTTGCTCGGGAATCACTTCGCCGCGCTCGCCACTCGTGCACGTCAGCACCGTGACCGCACTGCCGCGGTCAACGAGCACCGCAATCGTTCCGCCCGTGGAGATCGACTCATCATCGGGGTGCGCGTGCACGAAAAGTACGCGCTCCACCTGACTGCTGCTCATGTTCACCACACACGAAAGAATACGCGACGACGGGTATAGTTCTGCGAGTTAGGATAGCCTTACCAACATAACCAGAAAGTGATCATGCTCCCCAACTTCCTCATCGGTCTTCGCGAAGGACTCGAAGCGGCGCTCATCGTCGGCATTCTCATCGCCTATGTGCACAAGATCGGGCGCAAAGATGTCATACCGCGCATTTGGCTTGGCGTCGGACTCGCTATCGGGCTGTCCCTCGCGATCGGTGCTGTTCTCGCGTTCGGCACGGGTGGCCTCGAGGAGCGCACTCAAGAGATTATGAGCGGAGTGCTCTCGATCATCGCGGCGGCATTCGTGACGTGGATGATCTTCTGGATGGTTCGCGCCGCGAGAGGCCTCTCGAGCGAGCTGCGCCAAGGAGTCGACCAACACCTCGAGGGATCCGGCTGGGGGCTCGTCGCCGTCGCGTTTCTCGCGGTGGTTCGTGAGGGCATCGAAACCGCACTCTTTCTGTGGGCGAGCTTTAGGGCGGGAGGTTCCGGAACGTTGCCGCTTGCTGGTGCCGGTCTAGGGATCCTCGCGGCGATCGCTCTCGGCTATCTCATCTACCGCGGGGCTCTCGCCCTCAACCTCGACAAGTTCTTCCGCTACACAGGAGTGTTCCTGATCCTCATCGCGGGTGGCGTTCTCGCGTACGGCGTGCACGAATTGCAAGAGGCGGGCATCCTGCCAGCGGGAACCATCGCGTTCGATGTGAGTGGCGCGATTCCCAAGGAAAGCTGGTGGGGCACGCTGCTCAAGGGCACATTCAGCTTCTCGCCCATCATGACGTGGCTTGAAGTGGCGGTGTGGTTTGCCTACGTCGTGCCCGTCATGACGTTCTTCATCCGAGCGACGCGTCGCGCCCCAGTGTCGGCCTAGATTGCGACGTAGTGCTCGGTTGGCCCGGCCGTAACGTCGAGCCAACCGAGTGTGCTGCTACTGGTTCGCGGCCGAGGTGACGCTGTAGTTCGCGATGAATCCGTTGTCGCCGCCCTTTGCGACTACTACGAGCACGCCCCACTTGTCTGTCTTGCCGATGAAGGTGCCGCCGTCCGCGGTCGCCCCGCCGAACTCGCCTTGCGACTCAAAGCCCGCTGCTTCGAGCTGCGACTTGATTTGCTCGATAGCGAGGCCGTCAGCGACCTTGATGGTCACGTTGTAGACCTTGCCTTCGGCATTTCCGAGGGCACCGCCGAAGACGATTTCGCCCGGGATTACGGGCACTTCGCTCGCGGGGTAACCATCGGGAAGGCTTGTTCCGCCGAGGTCGACGTCACCGCCCGTTGCGCCCTCGATGATGCTTTCGATCGGGTTGCCAAAGCATCCCGAGAGAGCGGGGGTAATCGCGAGTGCTATGACGATCGCGAGTGCTGCAGTGGACCGCTTGCGCAAAGTGCTCATTGTTCTTCTCCTGGTGTGTGTGACAGCCGATTGGGTTCGGCGTCCATACCCTACGACGCTCGACCGCCCCGAAAGGGTTGACACGACGGTCGGTTGCGTCGTGAAGCTGACTCGGGAAGCTACGCGTTTTGCTTCTTGCGCTGCGAGTATGCGCGAGCTCGAGCATTCGAGTCCAGCTCTACCTTGCGAATGCGGATTACCTCGGGTGTGACCTCGACGCACTCGTCCTCGCGAGCGAACTCGAGGCACTCTTCGAGAGTGAGCTTGCGCGACGGCGTCATGCGCTCGAAGACGTCAGAGGTCGATTGGCGCATGTTCGTCAACTGCTTTTCCTTCGTGATGTTGACGTCCATGTCGTCAGCGCGAGAGTTCTCACCAACGACCATGCCTTCGTAAACCTCTTGAGTCGGCTCGACGAAGAACGACATACGCTCCTGCAAGGCAGTCATCGCGAAGGGAGTTGCAGCTCCCGAGCGGTCAGCAACGATCGAACCATTCGTGCGTGTTTCGATCGCGCCGGACCATGCTTCGTAGCCGTGCGAGATCGCGTTTGCGATTCCCGTGCCTCGCGTTACCGTCAAGAACTCCGTGCGGAATCCAATCAGACCACGCGACGGAACGACGAATTCCATGCGAACCCATCCCGTGCCGTGGTTCGTCATTCCCTCCATGCGACCCTTACGGGAAGCAAGCAACTGAGTGATGGCCCCGAGGTGCTCTTCAGGCGAATCGATCGTGAGGTGTTCGAAGGGCTCGTGCAGCTTGCCGTCAATGTACTTCGTGACCACTTGCGGCTTACCGACAGTGAGCTCGAACCCCTCGCGGCGCATTTGCTCTACGAGGATTGCGAGAGCGAGTTCGCCGCGACCCTGAACTTCCCACGCATCGGGGCGACCGATGTCGAGCAGCTTGATCGAAACGTTTCCGACGAGCTCGCGGTCGAGGCGGTCTTTGACCATTCGGGCGGTGAGTTTGTGGCCCTTGACTTTGCCGATGAGCGGACTCGTGTTGGTGCCGATCGTCATAGAGATGGCGGGGTCATCGACTTTGATCGTCGGGAGGGGGCGAACGTCTTCGGGGTCGGCGAGAGTCTC
>JANNCX010000306.1:0-2234 GCA_031387145.1 Salinibacterium sp. | reverse complement strand
TCGTGACTACAGCATCACGGTCGACACCAAGACGGCCGAGAAAGCGGATGCCACCAAGCCCGGACACGTCGCGGCACCCTTCTCGGGAGTCGTCACACTTCAGGTCGAAGTGGGAGCGACGGTCGAGGCTGGACAAAGCGTGGCATCCATCGAGGCAATGAAGATGGAGGCGGCGATCACGGCGACCGTGGGAGGCACCGTCAAGCGGCTCGCCATACCCGTGACGCAACAAGTCGATGCGGGCGACCTGCTGCTAGAGATCGAAGCGTGACTCCGCGACGATGACTGAACGCGCGATTCGCCTTTTTGGCGACCCGGTACTTCGCTCTGTGTGTGACCCGATCACACTGGGGGATGCCCGAGCCGCAGCCCTCGTGACCGACTTGCTCGAGACCGTGGGGCTCCCCGGCCGAGCGGGCCTCGCCGCCAACCAAATCGGGGTTGGCCTGCGGGCATTCAGCTACAACATCAACGGCGAAATCGGGTACGTCCTCAACCCCGTGCTCGTCGAAGTTTCGGGCGAGCGACAACTCGTCGAAGAAGGCTGTCTCTCGGTTCCCGGATTCTACTTTCCGCGACACCGCTACCCGTTCGCGCGCGTCGTTGGCGTCGATCTCGACGGCGCGTCCGTCGAGCTCAGCGGAGACGGATTAATGGCTCAAGCCCTCCAACACGAGGTGGACCATCTCGATGGTCACCTTTACATTGAAGGGCTTGAGCCTGATATTAAGCGGGATGCAATGCGCCTGATCAGGCAAGCAGCCTGGTACTGACGCTTGCGTAGCTAGAGCGAGATGCCCTCGGTGGGCGCCCCCATGTACATTCCCTCGATGACGTCGGCGAAGTCCTTGAGGATCACGTCGCGCTTGATGCTCAACTTGGGCGTGAGGTGTCCACTAGCTTCCGTGAGCTCGGCGTTGAGTATCTCGAACTTGCGGATCGACTCGGCGCGCGAGACCTTTGCGTTTGCACCGTCCACTGCCCGTTGGATCTCGGCGAGCACTGCGGGGTTCTTCGCGGCATCCGCCACCGACATGTCCTTGTCGAGTCCGTTGTTACCGAGCCACGCGGGAAGCATTTCGTCGTCGAGCGTGATGAGCGCCGAGATGAATGGCTTCTGGTCGCCAACAACGATTACCTGGCCAATGATGGGGTTCGCGCGGATCGGGTCTTCCAACGCAGCAGGCGCGACGTTCTTGCCGCCGGCCGTCACGATGATTTCCTTCTTGCGACCCGTGATCTCGAGGTAGCCCTCGTCATCGAATTGGCCGATGTCACCCGTCTTGAACCACTCGCCGTCGAACGTTTCTTTCGTTGCGCTTGGGTTCTTCCAGTAGCCATCGAAGACGCAGATTCCCTTGACCTGGATCTCGCCGTCTTCGGCAATGCGCACCGAGACACCGGGAAGCGGCGGACCGACCTTGCCGATCTTGAAGTTGGACGGAAGGTTGATTGACACCGGGGCCGTCGTCTCCGTGAGGCCGTAACCCTCGAGAATCGTGAGCCCGAGGCTGCGGTAGAAGTGCCCGAGTCGAAGCCCGAGTGGTGCAGAACCAGACACGGCGTAGACGACTCGACCACCGAGCGCCGCACGAATCTTGCTCAGCACAAGGCGATCGAAGAGTGCGAACTGCACCTTGAGGCCCAACGGAACGTGGCCCGCGTCGAGTGCCTTCGAGTGAGCAATTGCAACGTCAGCAGCCTTGCGGAAGATCTTGCCCTTGCCGCCCGCTTCTGCCTTTTGCTCGGACGAGTTGTAGACCTTCTCGAAGACGCGTGGAACGGCCAAGAGGAACGTCGGCTTGAATGTCGCGAGTGAGGGCAGGAGGAGCTTCGTGTCGGGCTGGTGCCCGACCGTCACGCCTCCGTGAATCGCCCACACCGAGATAAAGCGAGCGAAGATATGCGCGAGGGTGATGAAGAGTAAGGTGCTCGATTCGGGGTTGACGACTTCGGGAACCGCGCGCTGCGCGTTGCGAGTCAACTCAACGAAGTTCGAGTGCGTAATGACGCAACCCTTGGGCTTGCCTGTCGTTCCAGACGTGTAAATGAGGGTCGCGAGGTCTGAGCCCTTCGCAAGCTTTCGACGTCGTTCGATCTCGGCGTCCTTCACGTCCTTGCCCGATTCGGCGAGCTTGTCGAGGTCTCCGAGGAGCGCGACCGCCTCGTTCCCGAGGCCGATGCCGACGGTCTCGAGCACCTTGTCGAACGCGGGATCCCCGATGCCGATCTGC
>JANNCX010000238.1:0-3585 GCA_031387145.1 Salinibacterium sp. | reverse complement strand
AACCACCCGATGACGCGATAACGCGCCATGGGAATCGAGATCGCCCGACCACGTTCGAGGTCTCGCAAAGCGACTCGCGCCACCCGATCGGGGTCGCTCCACAACCAATCTGGAATCGAACTTGTTCGCACTCCCGCGCGCTCGTGCCACTCTGTTGAAACCCAGCCGGGCAGCAGAGCCGTGACCGTCACTCCCGTGCCACGCAGCTCGACCCCGAGGCTTTGGCTGTACGCCGTAACCCACGCCTTCATTGCCGAGTACGAGCCCGTCGTCATGAGCCCTTGAAGACTCGACACGTTGAGGATTGCGCCGTGTCCGCGCTCGCGCATCGAGCGACCCGCTGCACCCCCGAGCACCAGCACTGCGCGACACATAACGTCGAAGGCATGTTCGTGTATCGCGGTGTCTGGCGCGGTCAGTTTGGTGTGGACTCCCGCACCCGCGTTGTTGATGAGCATGTCGACGGGATGCTCGGGGTCTTCGATTCGCGCGACGATGCGGGCTACATCCGCTCGATCCGACAGGTCGGCTTGAAGGATCTCGACATTGATGCCCGAGTCGGAATGTAACGTTGCGGCAGCTGTCTCGAGTCGCTCGTGATTGCGGGCAACCAAGACGAGATCAACACCGGCAGCGGCAAGCTGTCGGGCAAATGCGGCGCCGATGCCGGATGTGCCGCCCGTGATGAGAGCCGTTGCCATGGTGCATACATTACGCTACGGGCCCCGTGGCGACAGTTGGGTAGACTCTCAGGAAATAACCCGTTTCACGGAGGTAGCACGGATGCCCGAACCCCGAGAGGCGTCCGTGAACGACTCCACCTTCCCGGCCCCCGACTTCGACGTTCGCGACTTTGCGCGAACGGCCGCTGGCAGCCACAGGGACTCCTTAGATCTGGAGTCGTACGAGCGCGAGCCGCTCCCCGTCGACATCATTCGACTATTGGCGTACCTCCAGGTGATCGAGCGCGCGACTATGACTCACTTGCGAAGCGTGCTCGTGACGGCAACCCACAAAGACGCGCGGATCACGGCGTTCCTCACGACGTGGGCCTACGAGAAGTACTGGATCGCGGATGCGCTCGAGCAAATCGTGCTCGCGCACAAGCCCGAGAGCGAACGAAACGGCGAGAAGCTGCCGTTTACAACGCCGACAGAAAAGACCATCCGCGAGTCGATCTTCGCCAACATCGTCGGCGTCCCCATGATCGCAGTACACATGACGCTCGGGACCGTCGACGAGTGGCTCACGCAATTCGCGTATCGGAGCCTCGTCGCCCTCAACACTCACCCACAATTGTCGGCAACGATCGAGAAGTTCCTGGTGATCAAGCAGCGCCAACTCTCGTTCTTCGAAGCGCAAGCGCGCTTTCGACTGACGGAGTCCCGCCAAGCCCGCTCGATCACGCGCCGGCGGCTACGCAAGACGCCGTGGCCCCTCGGAGCAAAGGCCGAACCACCCGCCGAGACCGAGTTCTTCTACAAGTTCCTATTCGCGTCGGCGCCCGAAACTGTCAATGACATTGACGATCGCATTGACACCCTCCCGGGCCAATCTGGCCTCGCCCTCATACGAAAGGCCGCCCGACTGTGACGACCGCCCCCATCCTGACGAACGAGCACGTGTTTCTCACGGGAGGCACGGGATTCGTGGGTCAAGCGATTCTCGAGCGACTCCTGTCGTCGCACCCGGGCACTCGCATTTCTGTGCTCGTGCGCGGCAAGGGCAGCCTGTCGGCCGAGCAACGCCTCGCGAACATGTTGCGCAAGCCTGTCTTCAAGCGTTGGATGGATGCCGTCGGCGAAGATGAGGCTCGTCGCCAATTCGCCGCGCGCGTCACCGTGATCGATGGAAGTTTGAGCCGAGTCGGCACCCTCCCGAAAGACCTCGATGTCGTCATTCACAGCGCATCGACCGTCTCTTTTGACCCGCCAATCGACGAAGCGTTCGACACGAACGTGGGCGGCGCACACGGCGTCTACGGCGCGATTCTCGCAAGCGGGAGCGACCCTCACGTCGTGCACATCTCCACGGCATACGTCGGCGGAATCCGCAAGGGCATCGTGCCCGAAGCATCCCTCGCCCACGACGTCGATTGGCGCGCGGAGTACGAAGCCGCGAAGTCGGCTCGCGCTCGCGTCGAACTTGAGTCACGGCATCCCGAGGCGTTGCGTCGACAGCTCGACAAGGCGAAAGCGCGCCACGGTAAGACTGGCCCTCAAGCTGTCGCGCAATTCGCCGAGACGGCTCGCACCGAGTGGGTACGCGAGCGGCTCGTCGACTATGGGCGCACGCGCGCCGAGAGCCTCGGCTGGACAGACGTCTACACACTTACGAAAGCATTCGCGGAACGCGCGGCGGAAGAACTCTGGTCGCAAGCCGGCCACCGACTTTCGATCGTGCGCCCCTCGATCATCGAGAGTGCGCTCCACCACCCGTTCCCGGGTTGGATCGACGGCTTCAAGGTCGCAGATCCGCTCATCATCGCGTACGGTCGCGGGCAGCTGCCCGACTTCCCTGGCCTTCCGGATTCGGTGCTCGACATCATTCCCGTCGACTTCGTCGTCAATGCCACGCTCGCGGTCGCTGCGCGCAAGGCGAAGCCCAACGAGCCGAAGTACTTCCACGTGAGCTCGGGAGCCACGACACCGCTGCCGTTCCACCGCATGTATGAAAACGTCAATGCGTACTTCACGGCCAACCCTCTCCCCGACGAGAAGGGCGAGATCAAGGTTCCGTTGTGGCGCTTTCCCGGAGGGCTCAAAGTCGAGAAGGCACTCGCTAAGCGAGAGCGCCAAGCGGAGCGTGCAGAGCGGATGATCGAACGGCTCCCCGCAACTCCACGCACTCGAAAGTGGCTCGACACCGTCGCTGGCGGCAAGCACAACCTCGAACAATTGCGCGCGTTCACCGAGCTCTACCGCGCCTATGTTCAGACCGAAATCATCTTCGACGACGCCAATACGAAGGCGCTCCACGCGTCACTGCCCACAAAGGTTCAAGCCGACGAGGGTTTCGACGTGAGCGAAATCGATTGGGAACACTACCTGCAGAACATCCACTTCCCAGCAGTCACGACACTCACGCGAGCATTCGGAAAACGCCCAGCCGCCAAGGCTCGCGCTGCCCGCGCCCTGCCCGAGCGCACAGATGTCGTCGCGATCTTCGACCTCGAGGGCACCGTGCTCGAGTCGAACCTCGTCAAGCAATACCTGCTGTTGTGGTCGAACACCGTGCCGCGCAGAAAAGTGCTGCACGACCTCGCAAACTTCACGTTCTCGCTGCGCAAGTATTGGCGCGCAGAGCGGCGCGACCGCGGCGAGTTCATTCGCACCTTCATGCGCCGCTACGAGGGATTCAAGGTTGCCGAGATCGAACGCGAAGTTCGCGGGCGATTCGGTAAAGCCCTCATGCGTCGCGCCCTTCCCGAGGCGCTTCGACGCGTTCAGGAGCATCGGGATGCCGGGCACCGCACGATCCTCGTGACGGGCACGATCGACCTCATGGTGCAACCCTTCTTGCCGTACTTCGATGAAGTCGTTGCTGGCCGGATGCAAGACGTCGATGGAGTGTTGACCGGATTCC
>JANNCX010000230.1:0-1921 GCA_031387145.1 Salinibacterium sp. | reverse complement strand
CCCGCAAGGAGTCGCGCTGTGACGGTTGTTGATTCATCCCCCACCGCTCAGCGCGCTCCCGCGAAGGGTCGTATTCTCGACACGGCCAACGTGCTCTTCTACGAAGTAGGAATCAACAGCGTCGGGGTAGATCGCATCATCGCGCAGTCCTCCGTCACCAAGGCTACTTTTTATAAGCACTATCGTGCGAAAGACAACCTCATCGTCGAGTACATCACGACTCGGCACCTCGCGGTTCGAGCCGAGTGTGACGCGATCATCGCGGCGGCAACGACGCCAGCTGCCGCGCTCTTCGCTATCGTGGCCGCGACGATCGGCGAGATCAACACTCCAGGCTTTCGGGGATGCCCCTTCATCAACGCCGCAGCGGAGTATCCCGAGACCAACCACCCGGTCCGTCGTGTCATCAGCGAGCACCGTGAGTGGTTCGTCGACGCTCTGGCTCAATTGCTCAAGGCAGCGGGTCATCCCGTTCCTGGCGATGCCGCCGATGAATTGCTTTTGGCACGCGACGGCGCGATGTCAGGCGGATACTCGGGTGACAGCATCGCCGTCACCGCGGCCTTCGATCGCGTAACTAGGCGCGTGCTTGCCGACGCCACGCAGCGTCCTCGCTAGAATGCAGGTGCGCCTCGGCTTTCTGCCTTGGGTGACTCGCGGTATCCGAAAGGAACAGCAATGGTTATTTCTTGGCTACTTCTGATCACGATTCTTGCGGCAGCGTTCGCAGTGTTCGACGGGATCCGTCGACTTCGAGGTCATCAAAGCAACACAATTCTGGCGATCGCTGAACTTGTTTTTGCTGGCTTGATGCTGATCTCGATCTTCATCGCATTCCCTGCTCCATTCAGCACACTCCTCTTCGCTATAGCACTCGAAGTCGTGCTGATCCTCCTGCTCGTGCTCAGGGGCACGCGTGGGCGCGGTTTCACGACCGTGACGTTTATCGCCCTCATTCTGAACTCGATCGTCGTGCTTATCGCGGCGGGATGGCTCAGTATTCCCGGGCTCTCCTAGATTGCTCCGCTGACTCGCGCGGCTCGGCTCATGTCGTACGCGCGAGTCGGCTGCGTGCATCCCAACGAATAGTCGAGTTCGTTCGTCTTAATAGTTATGACGCCTACACATCCAATAGCGCGCTTGTGGCCATTGCTC
The DNA here is from genome assembly GCA_031387145.1 of Salinibacterium sp. Lineage (GTDB taxonomy): Bacteria > Actinomycetota > Actinomycetes > Actinomycetales > Microbacteriaceae > Rhodoglobus. The sequence goes on along the minus strand of JANNCX010000230.1, from coordinate 766 downwards.
ATGGCCGCTGCAGGCCTCGCAGTCGTCTCTATCGCGGTCTTATGGCCGCTGCGCACCGTCGCGCAACCCTGTATCGCCATCTATCCAGCGCCACCGGGTTGCGGAGCGACTGAGCACCATTGGGCGGCCCTCTTCGGGATTGCGCTCATCATCGCTCTACTCGCGGCGATCGTCGTCGCGCGGTTCACAATGCAGGATCCGCGCGTGACAATCATCGTGTTACTCGCCTCGATGGGTGCGATTCTTTTGGGCGTACTAGCGGTAATCGCGATTACTCAATCCGGCATGTGGAATACACCCATACCGATCGATCCGTTGATCTTGGAGTAGTCGTTCGCGCTACGAGCGCACGTGCCGCCGGTATTGCGGCACGCGGCTTTTCGCGCGGGCTCGTGACTTGGACACGACGACTATTGCGATCACACCGGCGAAGATAGCTCCCGCGGCTACCCAGAGGTACCACGAAGAATCCAGCCAAATGACGACGTCGGCCATGAAGTGATCAAAGGGTGTTGTGATGCGGCTCACGTGATCACAATAGAGTAACGAGCGAGTTCGTCCTACCCCCAATTGGGCGCCAGACAGAAGTGCTGCATACGCGTGCAAACGGGCCCACCCCCGAAGGGATGGGCCCGAGTGTCTTACGTGAGCGCCTGGCGAGAGGCCTCACGCAGACCTATACCGGCGTCTAGCCCTCGGCGGGGCCCACTGGGCCTTGTGAGGCTGCTGCCGAGCCGTCGGTGTCAGCAGCGTCAGCGGCGTCATC
>JANNCX010000217.1:0-1519 GCA_031387145.1 Salinibacterium sp. | reverse complement strand
CCAGAATCTGCGCCCACAAGTGACCGACCCCGCCTTCGCTCAAGAGCGTGAAGTGGTCGGGGTCGTTGAGCACGGCGCGAGCGGTCGCGGGGTCGGCCGTGATCCAGCCGAGTCGAGGCACCCGCAACAGTGGGCGAGCGAACATTCCGAGCCAATTGAGGAACGGCAGCGCGGGTCGGGCTGCGCTCAGCAGGCGGTGCTCGTGTGCCCGCGCGCTCGAACCAATTCCATCGAGGAGGGGGTTGAGCACGCGCTCGCGAACGGGAGCGGTGAGATCCTCGGCGACTGGCACGAGATCAATCTAGCCAGTTAGTCGAAGTCGAGGCTCAGTTTGCGCAAGAGTGCGCTCAAGCGTTCCTGATCGGGTGCGCTGAGTCGCTCGAGCAGCTCGGCTTCGGCGGCGAGAAGCGTCGCGATCGCGGCATCCACTCGCTCACGACCCGCTGGGGTCATGACGACGAGAATTCCGCGACCGTCGTTGGGGTCGGTGCGTCTCTCGACGAGCCTGCGGTCGACGAGTCGATCGATTCGGTTCGTCATCGTGCCGCTCGAAACGAGCGTTTGCTGAAGTAGCGCTTTGGGGCTCAATTGGTACGGGGCACCCGCTCGGCGTAGCGCCGAGAGCACGTCGAATTCCCACAACTCGAGGTCGGATGCCGCGAACGCCGTGCGCCTCGCACGCTCGAGGTGCCGCGCAAGCCGCCCGACGCGACTGAGCACTTGCAGGGGAGAGAAGTCGAGATCGCTGCGCTCGCGAGACCACGCGTCGACGATCCGGTCCACTTCGTCGCGCATTCCCCAATTATCGGCCCTAGGCGACACTCGCGCGTGCCACCGTGCTTACTGCGAGTGCTCCGTGCCGGGCGAGGTCACAACTGTGCCAAATGAAGGAAGAGACGTCGTAATTGGTTCCGGATGCCCGTAATCCTGTGACTCGACCCTGCGCCATCCTTCATTTGGCACACGGTGCAGGCGAAAAACCCCCGTGTCGAACGGTCACCCCGCACATCTGGCAGACTTATAGGGCATCGCGAGGTGCGATCCGCCTTGGTGTAATGGCAGCACGGCAGCCTTTGGAGCTGTTAGGTCTAGGTTCGAGTCCTGGAGGCGGAGCCGTATTCGACCGCGACGATGGAATGGATGCCCGTGCACACCTTCTTCGAAACAGTCACCGTGACCTTCGAGGTAATCGGTGTTGCCGCAATGGCGTTGGGCATTCTCGTTTCCGTCGGGCTGGGAACGCGCGCGTGGGTTCGATCGCGCGACGGTCGCGTGGCGTTCAAGACTCTTCGTGACTCGATCGGCTTGTCGATTTTGCTGGGGCTCGAGATTCTCGTTGCCGCCGATCTCGTGCGCACCGTGACATCCACTCCGTCATTGAACGACGCAGCGGTGCTTGGAATCGTCGTTCTCATTCGAACGATTCTGAGTTTGTCGCTCCAGGTCGAGATCGACGGCATTGCTCCATGGAAACGGGCGTTTCTGACGAGCCCGCAGTTGATCGCTCGCGCCGCAGCGA
>JANNCX010000194.1:0-1715 GCA_031387145.1 Salinibacterium sp. | reverse complement strand
GTAGCTGCCCGGATCGAGAGCGGGTAGATCATCGCGAAACACTTCGGCCATGTCATCCTCGACCGCGCACAACACGGGAGTGAAGGATGCCGCGTATTCGAGTGACTCGGCCGGCTCGAGATCGACGATCACGAGTGACATGACCATGGCGCCATTGCTGTGCCACAGCGCAACGCCGTCGCGCGACACCGTAATCGCGGGGGCAGCGGCCGTCGTTCCTACGATGGTTTGCGTGCCGAAGTTGGTCATGCGCACGACACCCTGGATGGGCTCGGTGCCTACGGGCGCGGACTCGGGGAAAGCGACATCCAGTTGCAGTCCATATGGGCTAGCGGCAACTTCGGCGATCGGCGCTTCACACAAATTGAGCTTGTAGGCGGGCGCGCGCTTGATCTCCGTAGTCGCCGCCTCGCCACCGACGGATTGATCGCTCGCGGTTTGATCCATCGACGACATAGACGGGGGAGTCGGCGAGATCGCGGGTTGCACAAATACGCCGATTCCCACGATTGCGAGCACCCCGATGGCGCCCGCGCCGACTTGTTGGGGAATCCGACGTCGGCGACTTCGCGCGACGATCTTCCCGGCATCAAGCGTGTTTGGCGCGCTCGAGTCCGCGAACATGTCGCGAAGGTCCTTTTCACTCGGCACGAGTGTCTCCTGTCGTTGTGTCGTCGCCAAGGGAGATCGCCATCTTGCCGAGACCGTCGCTCAAATACCGCTTGACGGCACCCGAACTGATCTCGAGCAAATCCGCGATGTCGTCCACCTTGAGATCTTCGTAATAGCGCAACACGAGGCACGCGCGCTCGCGAGGCGTGAGTTTCATGAGTTCCGTGCGCATATCGAGCCGCGATTCGGTGTCGACATCCTTGGGCTCATCGAGGTCGGGTACCACTTGCAAATGCGCGATCTTTCGCCACCTGCTCGTGCGCCTTCCCGAATCCAGATACGTGTTCAGGATGGCGCGGCGCACGTACGCCTCCGCACTCGAGATCGAGAATCCGTTGCATAGCCTGCCGAAGGTCTTGACGAGTGCGTCTTGAACGAGGTCGGACGCGTCGTCGCGGCTTCCCGAAATTAGGTACGCGTATCGCGTGAGCGCGTCGCCGCGTTCCGCGACAAGTCGCCTGACGACGTCTTCCCAGCGTTCATGAGCGCTCGCAGCTTCGGCCAACCCGTGCCTCCTCGGTACCGTCGTCTCAAAAGTAGTGCTGCTCACACTTACTTAGACGAGCATTGCCGACGAAACGTTGGGCGGAGGGTCAACTAGCCCAGGTTTTTGCGCAGAACCTTGAGTTGCTTCGTGACGGCATCCGGCACGCGGCCGTCAAATGTCGCGAAGAACTCTTCCGTGGAGTCCGCCTCGGCAAGCCACGAATCGCGATCGATCGCGAACAGCTCGGCCATGGACTTTGCGCTCACGTCGAGGCCGTTGGTGTTGATGCCTCCCTCAACCGGGATGAGACCGAGTGGGCTATCTTGAGCGGGGACTTGCCCATCGACGCGCTGGAGAATCCACTCAAGCACGCGTGAGTTTTCTCCAAATCCTGGCCACAAGAAGCTGCCGTCTTTGCCTTTACGGAACCAATTGACTTGGAAGACGCGAGGCACACCGCCCGACGCGCGAAGCTCTTGCCCTACCGACAGCCAGTGCGCCCAGTGATCGGCCATGTTGTACCCACAGAACGGAGCCATCGCGAACGGGTCGCGGC
>JANNCX010000143.1:0-3529 GCA_031387145.1 Salinibacterium sp. | reverse complement strand
CAATCAGACGCATCCTGCACACAGCTGGGCTGATCCGCCCAGAGCCGAAGAAGCGACCAAAAACGTCCTATCTCCGCTTCGAAGCCGCCCAACCCAACGAGACCTGGCAGTCCGATTTCACCCACTGGCGCCTCGCCGACGGCTCAGACGCCGAAATCCTCAACTGGTTAGACGACCATGCCCGATACCTGCTCTCCGCAACCCCGCACGAGCGCGTTACCGGTGACGACGTCATCACCACGTTCCTGACCAACACAGCCCTGCACGGAACCCCAGCCTCAACCCTGACCGACAACGGATCCGTTTACACCTCCCGCTTCACCGGCGGCAAAAATGGGTTCGAATACCTCCTGCGCTACCTCGGAGTCAGGCAGAAAAATGGCCACCCAGGGCATCCGCAAACACAAGGCAAAATCGAACGGTTCCATCAAACCGAGAAGAAATATCTTGCCGCACAACCGCCGGCCGAGACCCTCGCCCAGCTTCAACAACAACTCGACGAATTCCAACACCTCTACAACGAGATACGCCCCCACCGATCGTTGACCCGATCAACACCAGGAGCTGCATACCGGGGCACGCCGAAAGCAGCCCCGAAAACGGCAACCAACCCCGAGCACTACCGACTGCGCTACGACCGCACCGACATCACCGGAAAAATGAGCTTCCGCCGAGCCGGCAAAATGCACCACCTCGCCACCGGCCGAACAAACGCACGAAGACGCGTCCTCGCGATCGCCGACGATACCACCGTCACAATCATCGACCTCAACACCGGCGAAATACTCTCCACCCACACCATCGACCCCGAACGCAGCTACTGGCGCAACACACAGAAAAGCCCCGGCCGATGGCCGGGGCTAAACCTGTAACCGATGTCGCGACTCATAAGTAACCTATGTCTCGACTCATCACATTGTGGAGCCTAGGGGAATCGAACCCCTGACCTCCTGCTTGCAAAGCAGGCGCTCTACCAATTGAGCTAAGGCCCCGGAGGAATCTCTTGTGGAGATTCCAGTGGGGGTACCAGGACTTGAACCTGGGACCTCTTCGTTATCAGCGAAGCGCTCTAACCGCCTGAGCTATACCCCCTGAGCAGATACGAGAGTATCGCACCCGACCGGATAACAGTAATCGGTTAGTTGTTGGTGAACCCGACGAGCAGACCGCCCGTGAGCCGAACGCTGAAGTTGTAAAGCATGCTCGCGATCGCGCCGAGTGCGGTACCGACAACGATGTTCAAGATCGCAACGACAAACGAGAAGATCGCGACCTGGCCGAGCGAGAAGCTCTTGGCCACGCTGAACTCGGGGTCGCCCAAAATGTCCTTGAGGATGTTGTCGAGGTCGCCGAAAATGCCCGTCGAGTTCAAGACGATCCACACCAGAATGGATGCCACGACAAAGACGATTCCGAGCGAGACCGCGACGAGGAACGACAGCTTTACTGCCGACCAAAAATCGACGTACACGAGCTTAAGCCGCACTTGCTTCGTGGCAACTTGGCGCTGCGACTTACGTTGCAGCTTCTCCGCGACACTACTCATCTACTGACTCGTCCTTCCCAGCGATCTCGACGTCACTGTGGTCGGTGTCGACCTCGTCGAGTTCTTGATTATCTAGATTGCGTTCGCTATTTCGAGCGATCGCGATGATCTTGTCATCGTCGGCAAATCGGGCGAAAACGACACCCATGGTGTCCCTGCCCTTGGCGGGAACCTCAGCGACAGACGAGCGTACCACCTTGCCGCTGGCAAGAACCACAAGGACCTCGTCCTCGTCGTCGACTATCAGGGCTCCCGCAAGATCTCCACGGTGATCACTCAGCTTGGCTACCTTAATGCCCAATCCGCCTCGACCCTGCACGCGATACTGATCGGCCGACGTACGCTTGGCGAATCCGCCTTCTGTCACGACGAAGACGTAGCCGTTCTCGCCGACCACACTTGCGCTGAGCAACTGGTCCTCGTCACGGAAGTGCATACCGATGACGCCCGATGTCGAGCGGCCCATGGGGCGAAGCGCTGCATCCGACGCCGTAAAGCGAATCGACATGCCCTTTCGCGAGACGAGCAAGACGTCGTCGTCTTCTTCGATGAGCATGGCGGACACGACTTCGTCACCTTCGCGAAGGTTCACGGCAATAATTCCGCCCGTGCGGTTCGTGTCGTATTCGCTCAAGCTCGTCTTCTTGACGAGACCGCCGAGTGTCGCGAGCACGAGATACTTCGCCGCTGCATAGTCGCGAATATCGAGAATCTGCGCGATCTCTTCGCCCGGTTGCATCGCGAGAAGGTTCGCGACGTGCTGGCCCTTCGCGTCGCGGCCAGCTTCCTGGATCTCGTATGCCTTCGCCCGATACACGCGTCCCGTGTTGGTGAAGAAGAGCAGCCAGTGATGCGTCGTCGTGACGAAGAAGTGGTTGACGACGTCATCCGCTCGCAATTGAGCACCCTTGACGCCCTTGCCACCGCGATGTTGGCTTCGGTAGTTGTCGCTTCGCGTGCGCTTGACATAGCCACCGCGCGTGACCGTGATGACCATCTCTTCTTCGGGGATGAGGTCTTCGACGCTCATGTCGCCATCGAACCCGAGCATGATCTCGGTGCGACGATCGTCACCGAAGCGTTCGACGATTTCGCCCAGCTCCGTCTTGATGATCGTGCGCTGTTCCGACGGTGTCGCGAGAATGTGGTGGTACGTCGCGATGAGTCGCTCAAGCTCGTCGTGCTCGTCAATGATCTTCTGACGCTCGAGCGCCGCGAGCCGACGCAACTGCATGTCTAGAATCGACCGCGCTTGCAAGTCATCTACATCGAGCAGCGTCATGAGGCCCTCACGAGCATCATCGACGGTAGCGGATGCTCGAATGAGCGCGATGACTTCGTCCATCGCGTCGAGAGCCTTGAGGTAGCCCCGCAAGATGTGCGCGCGCTCCTCGGCCTTGCGCAAGCGGAACGTCGTGCGGCGCACGATCACTTCGATCTGATGGTCAATCCAGTGGCCGATGAACCCGTCGAGCGGGAGCGTGCGCGGAATTCCATCGACGATCGCGAGCATGTTCGCGCCGAAGTTGTCTTGCAGCTGCGTGTGCTTGTAGAGGTTGTTGAGCACGACCTTCGCGACCGCGTCGCGCTTGAGCACAATAACGAGTCGTTGTCCCGTGCGGCCAGACGTCTCGTCTCGAATGTCTGCGATTCCGCCGATCTTGCCGTCCTTTACGAGCTCGGCAATCTTGAGAGCGAGATTGTCTGGATTAACTTGATACGGCAGTTCGGTCACGACGAGGCACGTGCGTCCTTGCAGCTCTTCGACGTTGACGACGGCGCGCATCGTGATCGAGCCGCGGCCCGTTCGGTATGCGTCGAGGATTCCCTTGACGCCAAGGATCTGCGCACCCGTAGGGAAGTCCGGCCCCTTAATGCGGTGAATCAGGGCATCAAGTAGTTCTTCGCGCGTGGCATCCGGATTCTCGAGTGCCCACAGCGCGCCCGCTGCGACTTCGCGCAAATTGTGCGGCGGGATGTTCG
>JANNCX010000125.1:0-2271 GCA_031387145.1 Salinibacterium sp. | reverse complement strand
CCTGCTCGAGCAAATCCGGGTCTGGCAACCCGACCTCGTGGTGCTGAGCGGATTTATGAAGCTCCTGCCGCCCCGCGTGGTCGCCGCTCTCTCGCCCAACCTCATCAACACTCACCCCGCGCACTTGCCCGAGTTTCCTGGAGCTCACGCCGTGCGGGATGCACTCGCGGCCGGCGTCACCAAAACGGGCGCGAGCGTCATCGTCGTCGACAACGGCGTCGACAGCGGTCCGATCATCTCGCAGCAACGAGTCGCGATCGAGCCCGGTGACACCGAGTCGAGCCTGCATGAACGAATCAAACCCGTCGAGCGCGAGTTGCTCATGCAGGCCATTCTCGACATCGCCAACTCGCACATAGATCTAAAGGAGCTCACTTGAGCGGCCCGACCCACGATCCAGCCGACTACCGCTCGAGGGATGCTATTCCGATCGAGCGCGCGCTCGTCTCGGTCTCCGACAAGTCGGGACTCGTCGAGCTCGCGCGTGCGCTCGTTGCGGCCGGCGTCGAAATCGTCTCGACGGGTTCGACGGCGGCGACGATTGCGGAAGCGGGGATGCCCGTGACCGAGGTCGCGGCCGTGACGGGATTCCCTGAGTCCCTCGACGGTCGAGTGCGCACGCTGCACCCCGCGATCCACGCGGGACTACTCGCCGATCTGCGTCTCGAATCGCACGAGTCTGAGCTCGCCGCCCTCGGCTTCAAGCCCTTCCAACTCGTCGTGTCGAACCTTTACCCCTTCGTCGAGACGGTCGCGTCTGGCGCGGCACCCGACGATGTCATCGAGCAAATCGACATCGGTGGCCCGGCACTCGTGCGCGCCTCGGCGAAGAATCACGCGAACGTCGCGATCGTGACGTCGCCCGATTCGTACGCGCAGATCGTCAAGGCCCTCATGCTCGGCGGCACGACTCTCGCGCAACGACAGCGCCTCGCGGGGGAGGCGTTCGCCCATACGGCGGCATACGACACCGCGGTCGCCTCGTGGTTCGCGGACAACGTGGGCATTCGTGCCGAGCATCCGCTCACGCAGGATTTTGCAGACACCGTGACGTACGAAGTGCACTTGTCGAAGCCGCTTCGGTACGGCGAGAACGCACACCAAAGGGCGGCGCTGTACGTCGAGTCAGACGGGCACGGCATCGCGCAAGCGACGCAGCTCAACGGTAAAGACATGTCGTACAACAACTTTGTGGATGCCGACGCTGCCCTTCGCGCGGCCTTCGACTTCGACGAGCCGGCCGTCGCCATCATCAAGCACGCTAACCCGTGTGGAATCGCGGTCGCTCGAGGATCGGGCGACCCCATCGCTTCGGCGCACGCTCGCGCGCACGCGTGTGACCCCGTCTCGGCCTACGGCGGCGTCATCGCGGCCAATCGAACCGTGACGCTCGAGGCCGCGCAATCGATCAAGGAAATCTTCACCGAGGTCATCGTCGCGCCGGGATTTGAGCCAGAGGCGCTCGAGCTGCTCCAATCGAAGAAGAACCTTCGCGTGCTTCAATTGCCAGCCGGATACCGCCGATCGAACGAAGAGCTGCGCCAAATCTCGGGCGGCGCGCTCGTTCAGACCGCCGACACCTACCGCGACTTCTCCTCCGACTCGTGGACCCTCGCGAGTGGCGAAGAGGCAGATCCGGCGACGCGCGCCGACCTCGAGTTCGCTTGGCGTGCCGTGCGCGCGGTCAAGTCCAACGCAATTCTGCTCGCGCACGACGGCGCATCGGTCGGGGTCGGAATGGGTCAAGTCAACCGCGTCGACTCGTGCCAACTCGCCGTCGCACGTGCGGGAGATCGTGCGAAGGGATCGGTTGCGGCATCCGACGCGTTCTTCCCGTTTGCCGATGGCTTAGAGATTCTCATCGCTGCGGGAGTGCGCGCGGTCGTGCAACCTGGCGGGTCGATTCGCGACGACGAGGTCATTGCAGCGGCTGCGGCAGCGGGAGTCACGATGTACTTCACGAACGAGCGGCACTTCTTTCACTGATGCTTGCGTGAGCTTGCACGACTCACGACCGCGGCCTAGTCTGGAAGGCTGCCCGGGCGCACGACGACCGGGCGTACATCCACTAGGTCACCACGAGTGACCGCCGCCGAGGAAACATCCATGCCGTCTCGTCCCACCGCTCAGCCCAGCGCTGAATCGCCCGAAAGGCGGCTCAGCACTCTGGCGGCGATCCGCCGTTTGTACCCCTTCGCGAAGCCAGCGATGCCGCGCATCTACCTCGGCATGGTTGCGGCACTCGCCGCGGGAGTCGTGGCGCTGCTCATC
>JANNCX010000083.1:0-5275 GCA_031387145.1 Salinibacterium sp. | reverse complement strand
TGGTGTATTTGCAGACGTAGACCTTCAGACCTGCGTCGGTGGGGGGAGTTGCAGCAGCTGGAGCCGCAATTCCAACGAGCGAGGCTGTTGCTAAACCAATGGCGGCTAGGGTCGCCAAAATCTTGCTTTTTATCATTTCGGGTAACTTTCTGTGCATCGGGAAATGCTAGGAAATGGTGCGCCTTTTTTGCGCACACGAGCGCGGTTCAACCCGCGACGGGTAGGAATTATCGCAACGTCGTGCGCTTCGGATGTTCGGGGCACCCGGGAGGCGGGGTATCACCTTCTTCTATTGCACCAGTCGGGGGGCGAGAGCTATTCGGGTAGCACTCCCGGTGCGTAACGGCACGCTATCACTACCCCCATACGGAGGGCAAGTGGTCAATGACAAAGGCTCAGTGCACGTATTCCAGCAAGTCGTAGCCAACGATTCGCAAAGCATCGAGTACTCTAAGCCGCGCTTGGAGACCGTCATCGTTAAACTGAATCGAAACGGCATACGAAACAGCTCGATTGGCGCCGCGAAGGGCGCCCGCTTCGGCCCGAACTCCCGAGTCCGTTCCCGTCTTGTTGACGAGAAGTGTGTTGTGATCCGCGCCTCGGTGTGACAGTGGATCCAGCCCGAAAGCGCTCGCGATGAGCGAAAGATCGCTGTTGAGCGAGAGCCATCCCATGACGCGCTGGCTCGTGAGCGCATCCACTATCTCGTGGCGGGCAAGTGCCCCGAATAGCCAGGAGAGCTCAGCGGTGGATCCGACAGACAATTGGGGCGCGTCATCCGGTCCCCGACTGTCTCGCACCAAGTCGAGCAGTGCCGTTCGCATGAGGCCAAGCGATTCGGTTCGTGCGCGAACCGCATCGAGCCCGACCTGGCGCAAGAGCACATTCGTTGCGAGGTTGTCGCTCGATGCCCCGATGAGAGTCGCGAGGTCTGCAACGGGCAGCGAGGGGGCTTGAAGGTGTTGCCAGATTCCCGAGTCACCGACGGCATCGCGCGGATTCTTGTCGAGAATCGCGAATCCCGAGAAGTCCCGGCTCGTGAGTCTCGCCGAGACCTCGATGAGCAACAGAATCTTTCCGATACTCGCCGTGGGCAGAACGATACGGTCGTCGATCGCGAGAAGAGTCTTGCCCGAATTCAAATCGACGGCGCTCGCCGAGACTTGAGCTCCCTCGAATGCGAGCCTTCCGAGCGCACTGAACGTGCTGGAGAAGTTCTCGGCATCTCCAGCTCCCGAGTGGCGGGCCGCTTGTGGTGCGCGGACACGCCCTCGTCGCTCTTGGGTGCGTGCGGTTTCTACCAAATGGTGACGCGGTCCTTCGGGTCGAGCCACAGCTCGTCTGTCTCGGTTACATCAAAGGTCTCATAGAACTCGTCGATGTTGCGAACGATCTGATTACAGCGGAACTCGTTGGGCGAATGTGGGTCGATCGAGAGAAGACGAATGACCTCTTCGTCTCGCGCCTTGATTTGCCACGCTTGCGCCCACGACAGAAAGAAGCGCTCGGCGCCCGTGAGCCCGTCGACGGTCGGCGGCTCGGCCCCCGCGAGCGAGATCAGGTATGCCTTCCACGCAACCGCGAGGCCACCGAGGTCGCCGATGTTCTCGCCAATCGTGAGCGCGCCGTTGACGAACGACTCGGGAACCTGGCGTGGCGCGAGCGCGTTGTACTGCTCGATGAGCGCTTTCGTGCGCTCTTCGAAGGCCGCGCGATCAGCGGGCGTCCACCAGTCAGTGAGCATGCCGTCGCCGTCGTACTTCGAGCCCTGATCATCGAAGCCGTGCCCGATCTCGTGCCCAATTACGGCGCCGATCGCGCCATAGTTTGCTGCCGCATCCCGAGTCTCATCGAAGAAGGGGAATTGCAGGATGGCCGCGGGAAACACGATCTCGTTGAACCCAGGGTTGTAGTACGCGTTGATCGTTTGCGGAGTCATGAACCACTCATCGCGATCGAGCGGCTTGCCGATCTTGCCGAGCTCGCGCTGGAACTCGAATTCATTCGTCGCCCGCACATTTCCGAGCAAATCGGCGGCATCGATGTGGAGGCTCGAGTAGTCGCGCCACTTCACCGGGTACCCGATCTTGGGAGTGAACTTGTCGAGCTTGTCGATCGCGCGCGCTCGGGTCTCGGCTCCCATCCAATCGAGAGTCGTGATCGACTCGCGGTAGGCCTCGACGAGGTTTGCAACGAGCACGTCCATGGCAACTTTCGCCGCCTCCGGAAAGTGCCGGTCGACGTAGATCCGGCCAACCGCCTCGCCGAGCGCTCCCTCTACTAGCGAGACACCGCGCTTCCAGCGAGCGCGAAGCTCGGGAGTGCCCGTGAGAGTCTTGCCGTAAAAGTCGAAATTGGCAGACACGAAGTCATCAGACAGGTACGCGGCGTTCGAGCGGATGACTTGCCACGCGAGCCAGTCCCGCCATGACACGAGGTTGTCGTCTATCAACACCGACTCGAGACCCTGCATGAACGAGGGCTGGCGCACAACGACTTCGGCGAAGGACTTGTCGGGAACTCCGAGCGCATTGAGCCAGACATCCATATCGACGGCTCCAGCAAGTGCATTCGCTGCTTCCCACAACATCGGGTTGTAGGTCTTCTCGCTGTCCCGGGTCGCGACGTTGTCCCAGTGATGACTCGCGAGCTGCGACTCGAGCGCGACGATGCGAGCCGCACGAGCGGCGGCATCATCGAGACCGGCGAGCGAGAGCATCCGCTCGACGAAAACTTCATACTTCTCGCGAATCTCCGCGAACTTCTCGTCGCGATAGTAGGACTCGTCTGGCAGGCCCAGACCGCCTTGCTCGAGAAACACTAAGTACCGCTCGGGCTGACCCGGGTCGTTGTCGACGAAGACCTGGAAGAATCCGGGGGATCCGCCGCGCTCGAGGCGACCAAGGGTTTCGAGCACGCCGTTGATCGAAGCGACCTTCTCTGCCTCAGCGATGAGGTGCTCGATCGGTTTCGCGCCGAGCGCCTGAACCCGCGCCTCGTCCATGAAGCTCGCGTATAGGTCGCCGACCTTGCGCTCTTGCGTTCGCGGTCTGGCAGACTGCGACTCGACCGTGATGTCTCGCACTGCCTTCTCGGCTTCCTCGGCAAGCAAATAGAACGAACCGTATCTGGCCTTATCGCCCGGAATCTCTGTCCGAGCTATCCATGCCCCGTTGACGTGACGGAACAGATCGTCTTGCGGGCGGATCGCTGGGTCGAGTTCGTCGATCGCAATTCCGGAAGTGAGGGGAGTTTCGGCGCTCATGGACACCAAGACTAGTTCGGTAATCCTCCTCTTTCACGACGACCAGTTAGGGCATCAGCTCGAGTGAAATCAGCGGCTCTTGGCACTTGCTAGCGTTGTCGAATGACTACGCCCGATACTGAAGCCTCCACCGGGTTAAGTCGACGCGAGACCATTGCCTGGCGCAACTCAATCTTCGTGCTGTTCCTGGTCGCCGGCATCGTCATTGCGAGTTGGGTTTCGCGGTTACCCGCGGTGCGCGACTCCCTCGGAATCCGTGTCGATCAGGTGGGCATCCTGCTGCTCGCCATGGCGATTGGTTCCATTGCCGGCTTGACTTTTTCGAGCCACATCATCGCTCGCTTGGGCGCTCGTCGAACAATGGTCGCGGGCTACTTCGTCATTGCCGTCGGAATTGCCGCGGCTGGGGTGGGCGCAAGCATCTCGAACTTCGCGTTGACGTTCGGTGGCCTCGTATTTACCGGCATAGCAATGGGCATCTCGGATGTCTCGATCAATGTGTCGGGCGCGGCAAACGAGCGAAGCTTGGGCAAGTCGATCATGCCGATCTTTCACGCCTTCTTCAGCATCGGCGCGATGCTCGGAGCAGCGGTCGGCTACTTCGCGGAATCCGCAGGAGTGCCGATCGTGCTTCACCTCGGGGTAATTGCGGTGATCACTGCCGCCTCGACGATTGCCGTTCGATTCGCACAATCCGAGCACGTCATCGAGCCCGGCGGGCAGGCAGTGGCCCACGACGACCACTCGAAGACATGGCGGGGTCGCCTCGGCATTTGGCGCGATCCGCGCACTCTGCTTATCGGGGTACTCGTGCTCGCTGCCGCGTTCGCAGAGGGCTCGGCGAACGATTGGGTCGCGCTCGCGATGGTCGACTCGCACGGTGCGAGTAATGCGTCCGGGGCCCTCGTCTTCGGCGTCTTCGTGACAGCGATGACGATTGGTCGTTTGGGCGGCGTCTTCTTGCTCGACAGATTCGGTCGAGTTGTTGTCTTGCGCGCCTCCTTCATTCTTGCCGCGCTTGGTCTCGTCGTCTTCATTTTCGTTCCCGACCCGGTCTTTGCTGCCGCGGGGGTAATCGCATGGGGCCTCGGCTCGGCTCTCGGATTCCCCGTGGGAATGTCCGCCGCTGCAGACGACCCCAAGACCGCCGCCGCTCGCGTGAGCGCCGTCGCGACGATCGGCTACTTCGCGTTCCTCGTCGGCCCGCCTCTCATCGGATACCTCGGCCAGCAAGTCGGCCTGCTAGGTGCGCTGCTCGTCGTGCTCGGACTGTGTGCGATCGGTGCGATCGTCGCGGGCGCCGCAAAGGAACCGAGTCGCGTGTGAGGCTCGTCGTTGCGCGTTGCTCGGTCGACTACGCCGGGCGGTTGAGCGCACACCTCCCCCTCGCGACGCGCTTGCTTGTCGTCAAGGCCGACGGAAGCGTGCTCGTGCACTCCGACTCGCTCTCATATAAACCGTTGAACTGGATGAGCCCGCCGTGCACGATCGCGGTGCTCGAGCCCGAAGCCGAGCAGCTCGATGCCGGCGTCGTCTCGGTCTGGAAGGTCGCGCAAGCTAAGACCGCCGATCTGCTCGTGATCTCGATCCACGAAGTACTGCACGACTCGCAGCATGAACTCGGCATCGATCCGGGCCTCCAGAAAGACGGGGTCGAAGCGCACTTGCAGAAGCTCCTCGCCGAGCACATCGAGCTCGTGGGCGAAGGCTACCGACTCGTGCGTCGGGAATATATGACCGCAATCGGCCCCGTCGATATCTTGGCGACGGATGCTTCGGGCGCGAGTGTCGCGATCGAGATCAAGCGACGCGGGGACATCGACGGCGTCGAACAACTGTCCCGCTACCTCGAACTCATGAACCGCGACCCGCATTTGGCTCCCGTGACGGGCGTTTTTGCGGCTCAGGAGATCAAGCCACAAGCACGAACCCTTGCTGAGGATCGGGGCATCCGCTGCCTCCTGCTCGACTACGACGCAATGCGCGGGCTCGATGACGGGCACTCGCGCC
>JANNCX010000049.1:0-1671 GCA_031387145.1 Salinibacterium sp. | reverse complement strand
TTCAGGGCTCGATTTCGCACTAGGAGCCGGGCCGACAATCGTGCTCGTTGGGTACGTCTCGGTGTACCTGGCTCTCGCGGGATTTCAAGCTGCGCGGCGCGAACCCAATCTTGACGCGCTCGAGGAGGCAACACGTCAGCGTGGGTTCGAGGAGAAACTCCGGGCGCGAGCGATAGCCGTCACTCACGACACCTTGCTCAATGACCTCGCGATCGTCATGAATGCACCGCCCGACCTGGACGCCCGCACGCGCGACCGCTTGCGAGCCGACATCGCGACACTTCGAAGCGCCGAGTGGCTCACTCACGCCCAAGAAACCGCGGTAGAGGTCGACGACCTCGACATCGAGCTGCGCAACCGCGTCGTCAAACTCATCAGTGATTTTCAATGGCGCGGCCTTACCGTGAACGTCACGGGCAGTAGCACGAGCGTATTGAGACTCGCACCGGAGGTAACGAGTGCAATCGTCGAGTCAATCGGCACGTGTCTCGAAAATGTGCTCAACCACTCCGGCGCGACGCAAGCGGACGTCGATCTCGCCTTCGCCGACGACGCACTCACCGTCATCGTCTCGGACCAGGGTGTCGGGTTCGACGTCGATTCCGTCGCTCCCGATCGATTGGGTCTGAGCATCGCGGTCGTCGAGCGGATTCGCGCGATCGGCGGAACCGCCAAGGTGTGGTCATCTGTTGGAGCCGGCACGTCGATTGTGATGCGCGTCCCTGCTGCGCCGACCGAGACCGCGGGTGAGGAGTCGACTCATGGCACGGCGTGATCAGGCGTTCGCGGTATCAGCCCAACAGCTCGATCCGTTGAGCTGGTTCAGTCGACCGCTCTTGCCCTTTGCTTTGGCTGTCGTCGTGCTCCTTTACGGCACGATTGCCTCGGCCGTGACATGGGACATGTCTCCCCAGCCGTGGCTTCAACCTGTCGCGGTCGTGCTGTGTGCGGCATCCTGCGGCATCGTCTATCTTGCAAGCCAGCCCATGCGGCAACCAATGGGGCTCGTGACGGGATCGCTCGTCTTAACGATTGCGATTGTCGCGGTGCAAATTTCGGCTATCGGGTACTCGCAGCACGGTATTCGACTCGAGCTGTGGTGGGCTCCTGCGGGTCTCACGGTCGTGATTGTGAGCCTCGCGCCCTATCTGCGGGCACGCCGCGTGCTCGCTCTTGGGCTCTCGGCGACGATCGTGTCTGTCGCGTTGTCATTGCCGCTCCTGAGCTCCGCGACTGACGCGTGGGGCATCGTGGGAAGCGCGATCATCATCGCGTACCCGGCGATTCTCGGACTCGCCGCGACCGTCACTTTTTCGTTCGTCGTCGTGCGAACAATGCACCCATTGATTGAAAGCCGATCGCGGAGTCTCATTGTCGGCACCGAGTTGCGGGATGCTGCGGCAGAACTCACGGAACGTGCCACTCTTGCGCGGCTCACGGCTCGCGCGGCACCGTTTCTCGAGTCACTAGCGGACTCGGGCCGCGTTTCGCCCGAGGACCGCGCGCTCGCTGGCCAGCTCGCGCGACGATTGCGCGACGAACTAGTCACTCAATCCAGCGTGAGCTGGCTCGACTCAATCGCGAGTACGTCGCGTCTCGTCGTGGTCGATCCAGATCGTCGCGCCCGCCGAATGAACAACGCCCAACGCTCGACCCTCTTGGGTCTCCTGC
>JANNCX010000378.1:0-3791 GCA_031387145.1 Salinibacterium sp. | reverse complement strand
GCGAAGAGCGGCCGCAGCGCGCGACTGCCGAACCCGAGCGCGCTAAACCACACGATGCTGCCGATCGCCGCCCCCAGGCCGAACCACCCGCGCAAGTCGCCGTAGGTTCCGCCGATGGATCCCAACAGCACGACCGTGTCGAGGTAGACGTGCGGGTTGAGCCACGTGAGAGCGAGCGCCGTCGAGATGGCGGCGGCGAGAGTAATCCGCTCGCCTGCTTCGCTTGTCTCGAGTGCGCCAGGCTTGATGGCTCGGCGCGCCGAGCGAATCCCGTACCACGTGAGAAACGCCGCCCCGGCGATTCGAACGACGACGAGCGCCCAGCCGGCTTGCTCGATGAGAGCGCCGAGCCCCGCGATTCCCGCGAAGATCAGGATGGCGTCGGATGCAGCGCACACGACCACGACGGCAAGCACGTGCTCGCGCCGAAGGCCCTGACGAAGCACGTACGCGTTTTGCGCGCCGATCGCGATGATGAGGGATAACCCGAGCCCGAAGCCCGCGCCGATTGCTGAAAACACGCTATTCGTCGAGCGCGAGCTCTTTGGGGAGTTCGAGCTCTTTTGACGACAGCTCTTCGACGTTGACGTCTTTGAAGGTCAAGACGCGAACGCTCTTGACGAAGCGATCCGAGCGGTAAACGTCCCACACCCACACGTCATTCATCGTGAGCTCGAAGTAGAAATCGTTCTCGGTATCTTGACGCACGAGCTCAACTTCGTTCGCGAGATAGAAGCGACGCTCTGTCTCGACGACATAGCGGAACTGGCTCACGACATCCCGGTACTCCCGGTATAGCGCGAGCTCGACCTCACGGTCGTAGTCTTCGAATTCGTCCTCGTCCATGCTGCGTTTAGTCTACGGCCGGTTTCGATACACTCGCTCGCGCGTAACCGACCCAGCGCAGCTGGGTCGGCGCTGGCGTCGCAGAATCGCTACGCGATTCCTTTAGCTCCAGCGCGCAACCACGTGCGGCGATGCATCGCGGTCGGCCCGAGCACAGCGATCGCCGCGAAGTGCTCACTCGAGCCGTAGCCCTTGTTGCCGCTCCAGCCATACCCGGGGAAGGCCGCATCCGCTTCAATCATGATTCGGTCCCGATGAACTTTTGCGATGACGGATGCCGCGGCAACCGAAGCACAATCCCGATCGGCTTTGACGCGCAAGTGAACGCGCGGCGGCTTCGACAGCGCCGGGGACAACCAGTCGTGAGCACCATCGAGCAACACGACGCACTCGTGAATCGGAACGCCCACTTCGTGCAGCTGGGTGAGCGCGCGCCGCCCTGCGAGCCCGAGCGCCGCGATGATTCCGAGTTCGTCGACTTCGGCCGCGGTCGAGAGTCCAACCGCGGAGTGCACCGACCACGCGGTCGCGAGCGGTGACAAGGCCTCCCGGCGCTTTTCGCTCAACATCTTCGAGTCGCGAAGTCCCGCCGGGTGAGCTCCGACGCGTGAATCGACTACCGAGAATCCGATCGCGACAGGCCCAGCGATCGCCCCACGACCAACCTCGTCGCACCCAATGACGAACCGCGCTCCTGCCTCGTGGAGCGATTGCTCCACATCAAGGCTGGGGTCGGCGACGGGCACCTATTCACTCACTCCACTAAACGTGACTGGGTAGTTGTCGAGCCACACCCACCGGGTCGCGGGCCAACTGATGAACAGCGCACGACCCACGACGTTGTCGAGCGGAACGAATCCACCCGTCGGGTCATTGCGATGGAAGGACGAGTCGGCGGAGTTATACCGGTTGTCACCCATAACCCACAGCGAGTCATCCGGAACAGTCACGGTGAAGTCGTCTCGCGTCGCTTTCGTGGCGTCTTCGGGCAGTGTGATGTACGGCTCCTCGAGAGGAACGCCGTTGACGGTCAGCTGCCCGAAATCGTTGCAGCACACGACGACGTCGCCGGGAAGTCCAATAACGCGCTTGATGAGGTGATCGTTGCTGTCTGGCGCGCTCAGCCCCACGAACGCGAGCACCGCGTCGACACCGCCGACGAACCAGTTCACGGGAGGCTGAACCGTCGGAGCTAACCACCCACCAGGGTCGCGAAATACGACGATGTCACCGTGCTCGATCGGCATGAGATCCGGGGCGAGCTGATTGACGATGATGCGGTCGTCAATGTGCAGAGTGTTTTCCATCGACGACGAGGGTATGTAGAACGACCGAACGAGGAACGTCTTGATGAGGAACGAAATGAGCAGAGCCGCGAGAAAGATGACGAGCACATCGCGAATGAAGAGCTTCCAGCCGCGGGACTTGCGCTTGCCGTCGGTCACGGCACGTTCGGCTACCGCTTCGCGCCTATCGTGTGTCATTCAACCCCTGAGCTCGACGCTAGTTTATGCGGTAGGCGAGCGAATGCACGCCGTGCTGGATCGCTACCACGGCCGCGCCGCGCGCCCAACTCGTGAAGCCACTTTCGTCGATGCGAACGTCGATCGATCGAGCGTCCCGGTCACGATGAGCGCAAATGGCGTCGTCGAGCTCGGCCCGACCGAGCTCAAGAATCGAGATGCCCTCCCCCGCGAGAATCACGGTGTCGACGATCGCGAGATTTGCGACGAGCGCGACGAGCGTGCCGAGAGCGCTCGACGTGTCTTTTACGAGGTCGATCGCCGCTACATCCCCCTCGCGAGCGAGCACGACGAGTGCATCGTGATCGAGGGGCGCGCCAACTGCGGAGCTCGCGGCGGCCCGAATGCTCGACGTCTTCAACATCGCGCTCGAGCATCCCGTGTGCCCGAGCTCACACCCACGGCCGCTCCCTCCGAGCGGGATGTGCGACGCAAGGCCCAGTCCGGCATCGTGCACGTCAGTGACTCGGCCTTCGCGAACGAGCCCGTACCCGATGCCCGCCCCGATCGTGAGCACTGCGAAGTTCTTCAGACCGCGCCCGAGCCCGAACCAGTGTTCGGCTTGCGTAAGCGCTACAACGTCGTTCTCGACCGTGACGGGCAATTCCAATGCCGTGGCAACTTCGGCTCCGAGATCGATGCTCGTCCAATCGAGAAAACCGTCACGGTCGACAACGGATGCTCGCGACACGGGCCCGGCAACCGAAACCCCCACACCCGCAATCGTGTGCCCCGCACCGAGCTGCGCCGCGATAGCAGCTATCGCCCCCACGACGGTCGAAACACGTGAGTCGTCGAGCGGGACTTCGGCCGTCGTGAGCTCGCTCGCGCGGATGTCGGTGAGCACTCCGATCGCGCTGTCGCCGCGCAACTTCACGCCTAGATAGCAACTTCCGTCGATGGGCACGTCGAGAGGCCGAGCGGGTCGACCCAACGAATCTTCGGTCGGCTCGAGTTCGACAATGACTCCGTGCTCGACGAGTGGAGTCGTGAGCCGAGACAGGGTCGCGAGGGACGTGCCGAGTCGCGCCGCGAGATCGCGGCGAAGAATCGGCCCGTTCATCACGACCTCACGCACGACATCGACGGCAGACGCGCGGCCCTCGACGGTGGTGCGTGAATCGGTCACACACGCTCCAGTTCGATGAGTATTGCGTTTTCGGGGTGCAGGGTGGGCGGACGCAACCCCAGCTCGCCGAGCTGCGCGCCCGTGATCGTGACGCCGGTCATCCACTCGGGCTGACGCAGCTGTACGGCAACCGCTGGACCCGCTGGTTCGACGACGCGAACTTGGTACAGCGCGTCGGCATCGAGCCCAGGAATGCGGAATCTTGCGGGCTTGATTGACCGGGCGGTATCGAGTTGCACGTACGAGACGAGTGCCTCGCTCGCCGTCTCGGGCGCCGGCCGGGCGACCAGCGG
>JANNCX010000367.1:0-10455 GCA_031387145.1 Salinibacterium sp. | reverse complement strand
GGCTCGATGCCGTGCTCGAGGCGATCACTCAGTCGATCGAAACCGCGAGCGCGCGCAAATAGCGGCGCGTGTAGTACTCCTGCATGACGCGCAGCACGGGATACACGGCCCACCAGTACCAGGTCGAGGGCCGCGAAAACGCTCGAACCGTCAACCACACCGAGCCGTCGTCGGATTGCGAGACGATGAACGCCTCTTCACCATCTTCGGGATGCCCGGCCAGCGTGCCGTACGCGAAACCCTTGCGCTTCGGCTCGTCGATCACGTACACGACTCGCGCGGGTGCGCGGACCCCGAGTGATCCGATAATCGGAATCACCAATTGCGCGGTGTCACCGGGCTTCAGAAATGCCGTGCCGTCTGATCCGAAGAGCGCGTGTGGGTCATCCGTCATCGCGGGGATCGGATTGCCGTCGTCGTCAAAGCTCACGGGAATGTAGGTCTGCTGCGCCACTTGTGCGGGTGCATGAGCGAGCTCGATTCGAAAACCGGCGCCCTTTTGGATGCCCCACGACATCGTCTGGGACCACGCGAATTCGAACCGCGCGTCACCGTGACCGATGCGAGCTCGGCGCTCGATCGCGCGATATCCCATCGGCGGGTAGCGCAGCAAGTCAGTCGCTTGCGTCGCACCGATCGCGCCGTAACTCACTGGGCGCTCCCACAGCTCTTTCACTGTTACTTCTTTTCCTTCTTCTCCGTATCGCCCGAGAGCGCCGCGATAAAGGCTTCTTGGGGTACTTCGACGCGCCCCACCATCTTCATGCGCTTCTTACCCTCTTTTTGCTTCTCGAGGAGCTTGCGCTTTCGTGTGATGTCACCGCCGTAACACTTCGCGAGCACGTCTTTGCGCATCGCGCTGATCGACTCGCGAGCGATGATCCGAGCACCGATCGCGGCCTGGATGGGCACCTCGAATTGTTGGCGCGGAATGAGCTTCTTGAGGCGCTCGGTCATGAGAACACCGTACGCGTATGCCTTCTCGCGGTGCACGATTGCGCTGAACGCGTCGACGGCCTCGCCTTGAAGCAGAATGTCGACCTTGACCAGGTCTGCCTCCTGATTGCCACTGGGCTCGTAGTCGAGGCTCGCGTAGCCTTGGGTGCGGCTCTTGAGGTGATCGAAAAAGTCGAACACGATCTCGCCGAGCGGCATCGTGTAATGGAGCTCGACGCGGTCGGTTCCGACGTATTCCATGCCCTGCATTGTGCCGCGACGGCCCTGGCACAACTCCATGATCGTTCCGACGTAGTCCTTGGGAGTGAGGATCGACGCCTTGACCATGGGCTCGGTCACGCTCGCGATCTTGCCGCCGGGAAACTCGCTTGGGTTCGTGACAGTCGTGCTCTTCTTGTCGTCCGTCATGACTTCATTGATGACTGATGGCGCGGTCGCGATCAGGTCGAGTCCGAATTCGCGCTCGAGACGCTCCGTGACGATTTCGAGGTGCAACAAACCCAAGAACCCGCACCGGAACCCGAAGCCGAGAGCTACGGAGGTTTCAGGCTCGTACACGAGTGCGGCATCCGACAGCTTCAACTTGTCGAGCGCCTCACGCAGAACCGGGTAGTCCGAACCATCGATGGGATAGAGGCCCGAGAAGACCATGGGCTTTGGTTCCGAGTAGCCCTTGAGCGCGATCGTCGCAGGCTTTGCGAAACTCGTGACGGTGTCGCCGACCTTCGAGAGGCGCACGTCTTTAACGCCCGTGATGAGGTAACCCACCTCGCCGACGCCGAGACCCTTCGTGGGAGTCGGCTCGGGCGAACTGACTCCGATCTCGAGCAACTCGTGAGTCGACTTGGTCGACATCATCATCACCTTTTCGCGCGGCGAGAGCTTGCCGTCGATCATTCGCACGTAGGTGATGACGCCGCGATAGGAGTCATACACGGAGTCGAAAATCATCGCGCGCGCTGGAGCCTTCGGGTCGCCGACGGGCGGCGGAATGAGGCGCGTTGCTTCGTCGAGAAGCTCGGGCACCCCAAAACCTGTCTTTCCCGAAACACGAAGAACCGTACTCGGGTCACACCCGATAAGGCCTGCAAGCTCGTCCGCATACTTCTCGGGGTCTGCAGCGGGCAGGTCGATCTTGTTGAGCACGGGGATGATCGTCAGATCGTTCTCGAGCGCGAGATACAGGTTCGCGAGCGTCTGGGCTTCGATGCCCTGTGCCGCGTCGACGAGCAGGATTGCGCCCTCACACGCCGCAAGCGAGCGAGACACTTCGTACGTGAAGTCGACGTGACCAGGAGTATCGATCATGTTGAGCGCATAGTTCTTGCCGTCGAGCGACCATGGCATGCGCACGGCTTGGCTCTTGATCGTGATGCCACGCTCGCGCTCGATGTCCATGCGATCGAGGTATTGCGCGCGCATGTCTCGATCGGAAACGACGCCCGTGATACCTAGCATGCGGTCGGCGAGGGTCGACTTACCGTGATCGATGTGCGCGATGATGCAGAAGTTACGGATGAACGCGGGGTCAGTCGAGGCAGGCTCGAGTGCTGTGCTTGCTCGTGGACTCACTGGGCAAGTTTACGAGACACTGAGGTGGTGCAATTGCCATCACCGCGGCGCGCTGGTAGCGTTGACCCTTGGCTTCCGCGCAGTTTCGCTCATGGAGCTCGCGAGACAACATTCCCCTCACTACAAGAAGGCATCAACGTGGCAAATATCAAGTCGCAGATCAAGCGCATCGGCACCAACAAGAAGGCTCAAGACCGCAACAAGGCCGTCAAGAGCGAGGTTAAGACCGCTGTTCGCGCTACGCGCGACGCGATCACGGCTGGTGACAAAAAGAAGGCAACCGCTTCGCTTGCTCTCGCAGGCAAGAAGCTCGACAAGGCAGCGAGCAAGGGTGTCATCCACAAGAACCAGGCAGCGAACCGCAAGTCGGCAATCGCCAAGCAGGTTGCTGCACTGTAGAACTATTCTTCTCGGTGGCCCTCACTTCTGTGGGGGTCATCGTTATTTAACCTTGGATTCGCCTAGCGAGGGTCGTCGCCGCGCGAAGACACGACACCAATCATGCGCTCGAGCGCGAAGACCGGATCGCGACCAAGGCCCTTGATTTGTTCGTCGGTGTCGGCAAGGCACTGGATCGAACGACCGAGGCCGTCGTCGGTCCACCCCTGCAAATCTCGTCGTGTGCGGTCCACTTGCCATGGAGCAAGACCGAGCTTTTGAGCAAGTTGCCCGCCGGGAGCGGTCGATCCGGCGACCTTCGCCATCGTGCGGAGTTTCGCTGCGAACGCGGCAACGATCGGAACGGGGTCTGCACCTGACGAGAGAGCGTGCCGCAGCAAGACGAGGGCTTCGCCACGTCGGCCCGCGATCGCGGCATCCGCTACCTTGAATGCGTTTGTCTCAATTCGGCCGGAATAGTACTTTTCGACCGTCGCTTCGGTGATTTCATCGGTAGCGTCGGCGAGCAGTTGTTGGCACGCGGCCGCGAGTTCGGCGAGGTCATCGGAGAAGGCCGAAACGAGCGCACGGATTGCACCGCCCGTCACGCGCCGCCCGGCCGCAGCAAATTCTGCCGCAGCGAAGTCGGACTTCTCGGCATCTTTCTTGAGCTCGAGGCACGCGATTTCGACTCCGTTACCCGTGCCCGCTCGAATCGCGTCGAGAAGCTTCTTGCCGCGCACACCGCTTGAGTGGCGCAATACGAGGTACGTATCGTCGGCGGGATGCTCAATGTAAGAGAGCGCCTCGGTGATGAACGCGTCGCTGCACTTTTCGACCTTGACGACCCGGATGAGCCGGGGTTCGTTGAAGAGTGACGGACTCGCGAGTGTGATTAGCTCGCCCGGCGCGTACTGATCGGCTTCGATGTCGCTGATCTCCAGGCTGGGGTCTTCCGTGCGCAACAGATCTCGAAGAGCACGGATCGCTCGATCGGCCAAATACACTTCGGGACCGCTCACGAGCACGACCGAAGCGGGCCGCACTTGATGCCACGACAGCACGGGAATCTGAGACTTGGGGGCGGCCACGGATCGAGCCTACCGGCGACCGGCGACGGCCTTCAGCGGGAGGTCCAGACCCGCACGGTGCCGCGCGACTCCCCTGGCGCGACGAGCACGAGCCCGCTCACGTCGGTGCGAAGTGCCGACGTGCCCGAGCCCGCGAGAATGTCGAGCAATGACTGGGCTGGATGCCCGTACCCATTGTCAACCCCGACACACACGAGCCCCACGACGGCGTGTAGGCGCGCGTACAGTTCAGCGTCTTGGTCCGCGGATCCGTGGTGCGCGACCTTGACGACGTCGACCTCGCCGAGAGGGTGCGCGGCTAGGAGCCGTGCTTGCGAGGATTCGCCGAGGTCTCCGAGGAACAGGGCGCTGAGGCATCCGCGTGCGCAATCGCCGACGGGTTCGAGCTCGACGGCGATGCTCGAGGGGTTGCCGAGTTCGATTCCCGCGAGGTTTCGAGGAGGCCACAACACCGTCCACCGAAGTTCGCCGAGGAGCCCGCTCGGGCCCGCTCGCACATCGTGCACTTCGGCGCCTCCCGCGACGAGCGTGTCGACGAGAGCGTCATCTTGCGCGTCGCTACCCGGCCCGACGATGGCGACGTCGACGCGGGATGCGACGGCGGCTAGTCCGCCGTAGTGGTCGAGATGAAAGTGAGTCAAGACAAGCAAATCGATTCGGTCGATGCCGAGGTCGGCGAGGCACGCGGTGAGCAGCGCGGGGTCAGGGCCAGTATCGAAAAGCGCAACTTTGCCTTCGCTTCGAACCACGATGGCGTCCCCCTGGCCGACATCGCACATGGCTATCTGCCAATCGTGGGGCCGCCCAACGTGGCTCGCGACGAGCCCACCGATTGCGAAGACCGAGTACGTGATGACGGCCCCTGCGAGTCCGAACCGCGCGAGCCGTCGACCGAGAATCGCGAAGACAAGCAGCACCGAGATCGCGACTAGTAGGAGCACGCCAAGCCAGCCCTCTGGCCATGGCAATTGGGCGCCCGGTAGCGTCGAGAAGAATTGCGCAACGGCCGCGATCCAGGCAGAGGGAAGCCACGCGACGAGGCACAGCACCTCGCCAAGCGGCGGTAACACTGCGAGCAGGGCACACGCCGCGAGTCCGACGACCGTCGCGACGGGGGCGGCCGGAGCGGCGAGGATGTTCGCAACGACGCCATACGTGGGGAGCTGCGCATTGAGCAGGATAATGACGGGCTGGCAAGCGAGCTGAGCCGCAACGGGCACCGCGATCACGAGAGCGATCCAGCGGGGCATCCACCTTTCGAGCACGGAGGCAAGCGGTCCCGCGAGCAAGAGCAGACCGGCCGTCGCAAGAACGGAGAGCACGAACCCGAAGTTTCGAGCGAGCCACGGGTCGATTAAAAGCAAGCTCAGCGTCGCGAGCGATAGCACGGGTACACCGCGAACGGGCCTCCCGCTCCACATCGCGACGAGCACGAGGGCCGCCATGACGGCTGCGCGCAGAACGCTCGGCTCGGGCGTGACGAGAACGACAAACGCAAGCAGCACCGCAACGGATGCACAAATGCGAACACCACGAGACAACCCGATCGCGGCCCCCGCCGCCATGACAAGCCCGATCACGATGGCACAATTGGCGCCGGATACGGCCGTGAGGTGGCTCAGCGAACTCGACTTCATGGCCGAATCGAGGTCTTCACTCACAGCACTTGTGTCGCCGATCGCGAGGCCCGCGAGTAGGTCGCCGCCGTCACCGGCGAGCGTGCTCGTCGTCGCAAGAAACGACTCGCGCCACGAGTTTGCCCACTCGAGGTACCACGGCGGCGGTGCAACGAGCACGGGTGGTGCAGACGGGAAGACGAGAAAACCGACGTGTTCCCCGGGCTCGGCTGTCGTCACGGTTGCAGAAAAAGCGATCGTAGATCCGATCCCGATCCGTTCGGAGGGCGACTCTCCGAATGAGCGAGCGGCAACCGAGATGCTTTCGCCCTCAGCCCCGTCGATTCGTACTTCAAATGACTCTTGGCCTGGCATAACCGTCTCGGTTGCCGTTGCGACGAGTTCGACGTTTCGTCCCGAGCTGGCAGCCTCGACGAGCGCTTCGGGCATTCGGCCCGGCGCTTGAAGCGCGATCGACGTGCAACAAAGAGCAGCGGCCGCGGCAGACACGGCGACAATCGCGAATTGACGCCGCGAGAGAGCCACGCACGTCACAACCCCCGCGAGCGCCCACAATCCGATCGCGCCCGCAATCGCAGGTGCGGCGACGAAGACCGCGCTCGCAACCCACGCACACGCCGCGGGAATCGCGAGCCGAAGATCGACGATCACACCGTCACGAGATCCTTCATGCCCTCGAAGGTCTTGTCACCGATCCCCGTAACGTTCATGAGCTCCTCGATCGCCGTGAATCGACCGTTGGCTTCGCGCCATGCGATGATGCGCGCGGCCATCGCCGGGCCGACGCGGGGCAGAGTGTCGAGTGCCGCTTCGTCTGCCGTATTGATGTTGACTTTGCCGCTAGCTGCCGCAGGCCCCCCTGTAGGCACTTCGCCGATGATCGGCACGTAGATCTGTTCAGCATCAACCACAAATCGCGCGAGGTTGAGCTGCGCGCGGTCGGCTCCGTCCGTGAATCCGCCTGCTGCAGCGACCGCATCGATCGCGCGATCCCCTTCGCTCAACTCGTAGAGCCCGGGGTGGTGAACGGCTCCGAGGATGTGCACCAAGATCGTGGCGCTCGAAATGGCCCCGGCGGATGCCGCTGGCGTCGGCCGCGCGACATCCACCGCAGAAGCGTGGCCGCCGAAAACCGACACGAGCACCGCGCACCCCAGACCCACGAGCACAAGTACTACGGCAGCGCCGACCCGCACGCGCAATCTCGCCCGCCGCGCCGCTAGTACCTCGTCCACACAAGCACCGTACGGCGGAGCCGTTCGGCCGCCGCGCAGCCGATCTAGCTCAGTGCACTACGCGCTCTTCGTCGCGATGTTGACGAGTCGGGGTGCACGCACGATGACGGTCACGATCTCGCGATCGCCCACCGCTTTCGCTACGACAGCCGAAGCGCGTGCGAGTTTCTCGAGTTCGTCGCCGCTGATCTTGGGGCTCACTTCGAGCCGATCGCGCACCTTGCCGTCGACTTGCACCACGGCCGTCACCGAGTCCTCGACGAGCAGAGTTGGGTCGGCCTTACGCCATCCCGCGAGCGCGACGGTCGGTTCGTGCCCGAGTCGCTCCCACATCTCTTCCGCCGTAAACGGTGCGAACATGCTCAGCGCGATTGTGATGACTTCCGTGGCCTCGCGCGCGGCTGCATCCTTCCCGCCCGGTCCACTGTCGATCGCCTTACGCGTGAGGTTGACGAGGTCCATGATTCGCGCGACAAGCACGTTGAACTTGAGCGACTCGGCGAGCGCCGGTCCGTCGGCGAGGAAGCGGTGCGTCGCTCGGCGCAGATTCGCGTCGCCGGTCTTGACGTCGGCGCCGCGAACGCTCGAGACATCGCTCGTGAGTCGGAAGGCGCGAGCGAGGAACTTCGCGGAAGCGTGGGGCGAAACATCCTCCCAATCGATGTTGTCTTCCGGCGGGCCAGCAAACGCGAGAGTCAAGCGGATCGCGTCAGACCCGTGCCTGCCGACTTCGCCCGAGAACGTTACGTCGCTCTTGCTGCGCTTCGACATCTTCTTGCCGCCAGACAAGACCATGCCCTGGTTGAGGAGTGCACTGAACGGCTCGGTGAATGTCACATAGCCGAGATCGAAGAGCACCTTCGTGATGAAGCGCGCGTAGAGCAAATGCAGAATCGCGTGCTCTACTCCCCCGACGTACTGATCGACGGGAGCCCACTTCTCCGCCTCGCGCGGATCGAATGCTTGAGAGTCGTCGTTAGGCGACAAGAAGCGCAAGAAGTACCACGAGCTGTCGACGAACGTGTCCATCGTGTCGGCGTCGCGGCGAGCCGGGCTGCCGTCACGCGGGTCCTCGACGTTGACCCAATCAGCTGCCGCACTCAAGGGCGACTCGCCCTTGGGCTTGAGGTCGAGACCGTCGGTATGCGGCAACACAACAGGGAGTTGGTCGAGTGGCACGGGGATGAGTTCGCCATCCGCACCGTGGATGATCGGGATGGGCGTGCCCCAGAACCGTTGCCGGCTGATGAGCCAATCGCGCAAACGGAACGTGCGCGATGCGCGGCCCGTGCCGGCCTTCTCGAGTTGCTCGATGATCTTCTTGATCGCGTTGTTCTTGCTGAGTCCATCGAGCGGACCGGAGTTGATCATCCGCCCGTCGCCGGTGAGCGCGATTCCGGTCGCTGCGGGGTCGAGCGGCGGCAAATCTTCAGGCACGATCGCGACGCCGTGCTCGTCGAGCTCAAGCACGGGAATCGCTCCCGTCACGGGCGCGTTCGTGTCGAGCACGACGCGCACGGGCAGATCAAACTTGCGCGCGAAATCGAGGTCGCGTTGGTCGTGTGCGGGAACCGCCATGACGGCGCCGTGGCCGTAATCCGCGAGTACATAATCCGCTGTCCAAATCGGAATGCGCTCGCCCGACGCGGGGTTGACGGCCCAGCGCTCCAAGGGGATGCCCGTCTTCTCACGAGTCGCGTCTTGACGCTCGATCTCGGTGTGCGCTTGCGCATGGGCTAGGTACTCGACGAATGCGGATTGCACGGCAGGCGTCGAGCCCGCGGCGAGTTCGGCCGCTAGCTCCGAATCGGGCGCAACGACCATGAACGTCGCGCCGTAGAGAGTGTCGGGGCGAGTCGTGAAGACCGAGATCGATCGGCCGAGGCCTTCGATTTCGAAGTCGACGTCGGCGCCGATCGATCTCCCGATCCAATTGCGTTGCATCGAGAGCACTTTTGCCGGCCAAGCGCCCTCGAGCTGATTGAGGTCGTCGAGCAAGCGGTCCGCGTAATCCGTGATCTTCAAGTACCACTGCGTGAGCTTCTTCTTGACGACGACCGCACCGGATCGTTCCGACGTGCCATCTGGCAGCACTTGCTCGTTCGCGAGCACGGTCTGGTCGATCGGGTCCCAGTTGACCCACGAGTCCTTGCGGTAGGCGAGCCCCTTCTCGTACATCTTGAGGAACAACCATTGGTTCCACTTGTAGTACTCGGGGTCGCTCGTGTGCAGCACACGGTCCCAATCGAAGGAGACCCCGTACAGGCGCATGCTTTCTTTCTGTTGAGCGATGTTGTCGTACGTCCACGTCACAGGATTGGCGCCGCGCTGAATCGCTGCGTTTTCCGCGGGCAGCCCGAACGAATCCCAACCGATCGGGTGCAGCACGTTGAAGCCGCGTTGACGCCAGTAACGCGCGACGATGTCACCAAAGGCATACGCCTCGGCGTGGCCCATGTGGAGGTCACCCGAGGGATAGGGAAACATGTCGAGGATGTACTTGCGGGGACGCTTGTCGTCGACGTTGCTCGTCGAGAATGGCTTGAGCTCGTCCCAGATGGGCAACCACTTCGCCTGGATCGCGGCGATGTCGTAGTCGGCGGCTTCGTCGCGGCTGTCGTGCAGGGTCACGTACTATCCAATTCGTTGCAGGGGCGAGCACTAAGGTTACCGAACTTCTTGTCCGGGCCCTTTTCAGTTGCCCGCGCAAACTTGTGGATTCGAGCCTCTAGCGATCGAATTGGGCTAGGCCGCCCCCAGCACGGAGAGCAGTACCGCCGCCTTGAGCTTCGCTTCGGCTAGTTCCTCGAGCGGCACGGACAGAGCGGTGATCCCGCCCCCGGCGCCCACGGTTGCGCCCGCGGGGTCCAGAATGATGGAACGAATGACGACGGCCAAGTCAACCGCTCCATCGAGTGAGATATAGCCGAGCACCCCCGAATAAATGCCCCGTGGTCGTTGCTCCAGATCGTCAAGGATTTGCGTCGCGGAGAACTTTGGTGCGCCGGTCATTGAGCCAGCGGGAAAACAGGCTTCGATAGCATCGATCCCCGACATCCCCGGCGCGAGTTGGCCGTGAATGGTGCTTACGAGCTGATGCACTTGCGCGTAACTTTCAACCTGCAAGAGTTTCGTTACAGCCACCGAGCCGAGCTCGCACACGCGAGAAATGTCGTTGCGCATCAGGTCAACGATCATCAGGTTTTCGGCGCGCTCCTTGTCACTTGATTCGAGTTCGGTCCTCAGTTGCATGTCGAGTAGGTCAGTCTTTCCGCGCGGTCGAGTTCCCTTGATGGGTTTTGTCTCGAGGAGTCCCTGCCTCGAGACCGACAGGAATCGCTCGGGTGAGGAACTCAATACAGCGACATCGCCGGCCAGCAAGAATGCGCCGTGATGCGTTGGGCTCGCGTGACGAAGTGCCACATACGCGTCGAACGGATCTGGGTGTGCCTCGACGGTCGCCTCGGTCGTCAGGCAGAGTTGGTAGGCGTCACCACTGCGAATCGACGCTTGGCACGCTTCGATCATGTCGAGGTACTCGTCGTCGGTGTAGGCCCACGTCACTGGCAATTGCGGCGAACCGGG
>JANNCX010000266.1:0-4038 GCA_031387145.1 Salinibacterium sp. | reverse complement strand
CGCCATAGCCCGCCACGAAGACCACCTTGCCGCCGATGAGAACGTCGGTTGCGCGATTGAGTCCGTCGGGAAGCGAGTGCCTGATGCCGTACTTGTTGTCGAACTTCGACTTCGTCACTGAATCGTTGACGTTGATCGCGGGGAACAAGAGTTCGCCGGCCTTCGCAAGGTCGTAGAGGCGGTGCACGCCCGTCGTGGTCTCTTCCGTCACACCCTGAATCTCGGCGGCAATGTTCGTCCAACGGTGTGCGCTCGCGGCAAGTGAGCGACGCAGTGTGTCGAGGATGACGACGAACTCAGCGCTCGCGTTGTCGGGCGTCTCGGGTACGGCGCCCGCGAGTTCGAACTCGCGACCCTTGTGTACGAGAAGAGTCGCGTCCCCTCCGTCATCGAGAATCATGTTGGGGCCGACGGCGCCCTCGGCGCTCCAGTCGAAGATTTGCTCGGTGCACCACCAATACTCCTCGAGCGTCTCGCCCTTCCAGGCGAATACGGGCACGCCAGCGGGGGCATCCGGGGTGCCCGTCGGGCCGACCGCAATGGCCGCCGCCGCGTCATCCTGCGTCGAAAAAATGTTGCAGCTCGCCCACCGAACGTCGGCACCGAGAGCGACGAGAGTCTCGATCAAGACGGCAGTCTGAGTCGTCATGTGCAGCGACCCCGCGATCCGCGCGCCCGCGAGGGGTTTGGATGCTCCGAACTCGTCGCGCAACGCCATTAGCCCCGGCATCTCGTGCTGTGCGAGACGGATTTGGTGACGACCGGCTTCGGCGAGCGACAGATCAGCGACCTTGAACTGGAGGGCGGTTGCAATAGTCATTCCCCAATTGTCTCAGGTCTCGAGCGGCTCCATCGTTACGACAGGGAAGGGAACATCCGGCGAATCAATCCAGTCGCACACTCGAGTAACAACATCGAGTGTGTCGCGCCACCCGTGCACGGCGACCGACGGCACGCCCAGATCTAACACCGGTCGGTCGTTACCGTGCTCGTCCAAGCGATCACCGACGAAGAGAAGGTTATCGACTCCGATCGCGAGAGTGTCGAGGAACCGGCGAATACCGAACGCCTTATCGATGCCCTTGCGCGTCACGTCGATCGACGTCGAGCCTCCGCCGCGAACTTCGAGATCGGGCAAGCGCTCACTCGCGTATGCACCTAAGGCTCGCTTCTTAGCTCCGTCGGGATCCCACGCCATCTTTGCCTCGACGGGGGCTTGCTGCCCGAGGGCCGAGAACGTGATCTGACTTCCGCGATCCTCAATAATGTCGCCCCAAGCGCCCGGATGCCACAACCCAAGCGCGCGCGCGCCGGCCTCGAGCGTGCTGATGGTTCGCGCCTTCTCGTCATCAGTGAGGTCCTCGGCGTATTGCATGACCCACTTTCCGCCTTGCCACAAGTAGTAGCGCGTGCCACACGTCGGCATGAGGTGAAGCCTCGACATTGCTTCTTCGCTCGCGGAGAAGGTGCTGAGCGCTTGAGCCTCGAATTGCTCGAACCGACCGCCCGAAATGATGCACACACTCGTGCGCTCGAGAAGGCGCGCAAGAGCTGCGCTCATTGCCGGGTCCATCGCGGACTTCGAGGCCGCGAGCGTGTCGTCGAGATCGAATGCGACGGCGGTCAGGTCGGCCGGGGCGCTAAAACTCATGCCCCCAAAACTACATGCCGAACGACCTGCCACCCTTGCGGCGCCGAGAGGCGCTCGGCGTGACGCTCGCATAAGTCGTAACTGTGCGGCTCTGCCGAGCGGCTGAGTGGCCCAAGTACGGCCATCGAGTCGGCGTAAACATAAGTGAGCGTGGCAATAGCCGTCTCATTACAAGCGACCTTGCTGCACGGGCGACCATTCATTTCGGGGCAATCCTACGACCGCTCCGTGCGCCGTCGAGCGAGCCTCGCCGATAGAATCGTCGAGTGGCGAAGCCGGTGAAGCGTGAAGTCGTGTCAGTGCGGCGAGGCTGGCGTGATCGACACGGCCGAGGCATCCGCGCCGCCGTAACTGGCCCTCACTTGCCGCTCTTGCGCAGTCGCGCGGACTTGTTCGATATGACTGTCGCGTCGACCGCCGAGTACCTCAAAGATCTGTGGCCCGAAGAACTCTCGAGCGTGTCGTTTGAAGTAGCGGGCCTTCCCGCCGAGCTCGGAACCTCCCCCGCTGTCGATCGGTGGCGAGTGATCGTGAGCGAGCGCCGCGTCATCCTGTATCGCCTCCCGATCGAACGACTCTCGCGACTGCATCGTTACGACGATTTACACAAGCGCATGATGGTCGAGAGCTGCGTGTTTCGCGCCGTCGCCGAGTTGCTCGGCAAAGACCCCTGGGACCTCGCGCCGGAACGCTTCCGACACTTGTAGCTCACAAAAGAGCTACGGGTAGATGACCACGGCCGACGATCCCGATCCGGAAGGCTGTGCCGCGTATCGCGCGATGAGTCCTTCGCCTTCGAGAGTCACGGCGACAAACAGCCGTTCGATTTCGCGCAGCGAGTAAGTCGTTCCGGGCTCGACTGCGACGGTTGCCGTCGCCCCCGCGGCGATCGACACCGCAATATCTGCGCCGACGGATGCCTCGAGCACGATCTCGACCGCGTCAGCCGACGAATTGGCGAGGTGCATGACGGGGTTCGGCCCCGGCGCGATAGTCACGAGAGCGGCATCCGCTAGCTCGGGCACGGCCGTAAGCCACGCAAAGTCGGATACCGACGCGAGCGCCGATGAGACTCGCGCTGCCGCGACGACCGGGAGGTCAGACTCGATGCGCACGGTGTAGCTACCGTCTTCGAGTTCTTCGATCGGAACATCCACTACTCGACCAGCGACGATGTCGAGGGCGAACGACGTGCCGACGCCTATGCCGTCTTCGGGAACAACGCTGATCGTCGTGCGCACGGGTCCCGTTCCTGGAGCGAACAATCGCAACACGGTGCGCAAGTCCTGAAAGCCCGGGCCGCCGCCTTGCAGCTCTTGAACCGCGACGCTGTTGGTCACGAGCAGTCCTGGGATGATGTTTTCGGTCGAGGGCGCACCAGTCGCGCCCACGATGTCGATTCCGCCGGGCTCGAGCCCGCGAACGGTTGCTTGCTGCAGCTCGGCAACAATCTGCCCGCCCGTGCTCGTGACGTGCACGACGGGCGACTCGATGTCGGGCTGGAAACCCGCGAGAGACAGCACACGCTGGCCGCTCGCGGCGACGACGATGCCGCTCGTGCCGGGCGCCGAGATTTCGCCATCCTCGCCAAACAGCTGCAGATCGACGGTCGCCGCGACCTCGGTGGGGTTGCTGAGAGTCAGGAGTGTCGTTCGACCGACGCTCGTAGATCCGCCCGAGAGCCACGAGTCGCCCGACACTGCAGCACACGCGGAAGCCGCGAGCCCCACGAAGTCACCCTCCGCGGTCGATTGCGCTTGCGCCCCACTCAGCAGAATGCGCTCGGCAGCGTCTGCGGGGTTGGGCGGCGTACTGATGACGGCGGGCGCGCTCGCGGTGCCTCCCGTCGAGGCATCCGATTGCTCAAGGAACGTGGAGTCGACCGACCCTGAGCTCGAGGAGTAGCGGATGCTCGGCGCCCCGATCGCAGACGCGGTGGTCGCTCCTTGCCCAATGTCGTCGGCGAGACGCAGCAGCGCGCCCGAGCACACGAGTTGCTGCGCGGTCGGAACGGGAACGACGACGACACTCGGCGGCACCGACGACACCGTCGGCCACGGAACGAGAGCGGATGCCGCAATCGTGACCACAGCGACTCCAATCCCGACGGCGCCCGCGACAACGCGCGCTCCCGCAATGACGACTCGACGCGCAGTCACGGGCGCGCGCGCGACGGGCACGTCTTCGTCATGCTGTTCGGGAAAGTCTTGTTGCCCCGGGATGGCGTCGGTCATTTCGCGCCGCCTTCCTCGCTAGTGGCGGGAGTGACTCGAGCCGCTCGAACTCGCTTTCGTCGCGTTGTCGGAATAGCGAGCAGGATCGTCATTCCAAACACGAGCCCTTGGCCGACCAGAATCGCAACTCCGAGCGCCGTGTCGGTCGCGCCG
>JANNCX010000130.1:0-2675 GCA_031387145.1 Salinibacterium sp. | reverse complement strand
CGCGAAGCGGACGCCAGGCTGGTTGAGTAGTCCGCGAAGCGGACGCCAGGCTGGTTGAGTAGTCCGCGAAGCGGACGCCAGGCTGGTTGAGTAGTCCGCGGAGCGGACGCCAGGCTGGTTGAGTAGTCCGCGGAGCGGGCGCCAGGCTGGTTGAGTAGTCCGCGGAGCGGACGTATCGAAACCCGCCGACTCCTAGCACGCCGCCCCCACCGACCATCGGACTTCAGCTCAGACATCGGCCCGGTCCGGCAGCCCCTGCGGGGCCATCGAACCGAACCGAAACTCGCGAGAAATCCGAAGCCCGATGAGGCCGCGGGGTAATTCGCCACGGCTTGAGACACTTGCTCGGGCAGATCGAACCTCGAGTTCGCCAGAACGGCCCATCTTGGCCACGTGTGATGGGCCGTTTTGGCGAACTCGGCGTCGACACGATTGCGCTGTGCCCCACTCGTCGAACCTTTCGCTTCCGAAACCGAAGCGTGAGAGGTTTCGACCCATGACGGCGGTGCCCACGGTCGTGAACATCGCGTTCTGGATTCTGATGGCGCTCGAAGTGGTTCACGTGGCGAAAGTGGGCGGCTACCTGATTACTAACGACTTCGCCAGGTTCGCGGACGAGTTCAACCGCGGCTGGATAGAAAACGGAGGAGCCGAAGCTCCTGTCCTACTTGTCGTCACCAATTTTTTTGCTAGTCCGAGCCTTCCTAGTCGGATTAGTTGGCCTTTTCGTGGGGACGGCGATTCTCGTGCAGCGCGGCGTGAAATGGGCCCGGGTAGTCACGACCATCAGCGCCGCAATAGGCCTCCTGGTTTTGTTCCGAGGTGACCTCACGGCGATATTTGACGCCGCCGCGGGCATTACCGCGGTCGTACTCATCTGGCTCCCGACGTCGAGAGCGTTCTTCGCCGCTGTGCGCGTCGAGCGCGGGGTATTCAAGGCCGGCCAGTTCTCTTAGCGCGCATGCTGCGGACTCGCGCGCACGCTTCGGCACCCGCGTGAGTCCGCAGCATCCGCGCGAGCGCTCCGCGAGAAACCGAATGTGCGGCATGCTGGTTACGTGAACGACAGCCGCCCGCCCGCGATCGTGTCGCTCGAGCGCCTGCGCGCGTCGTTGGCCGATCCGGGACTTCAGCTGCCCCTCGACGGTGCGGCCGAGCAGCGGGATGCCGCGGCATCCGCCGTGCGCCAGATCGACGATTACATCCGCCCGCGCCTAGCCGATCTTGATGCGCCGCTTCTTGCCGTCGTGGGCGGGTCGACGGGGTCGGGCAAGTCCACGATCGTTAACGCGCTCATTGGCACGCCGACCACGCGAGCGGGCGTCATTCGGCCAACCACTCGGCAGCCGATCCTCGTGCACGCACCCGTCGATGCGGGCTGGTTCGCCTCCGACCGCATTCTGCCGGGCCTCGCGCGAGTGCGCGGGCGCATCACTGACCCCGGCACACCGGCGTCGGCCGCGGGGGATACACCGACCGCATCCCGCATCAACGAACTCATGCTGCTCGCGCACGACAAGATTCCTGCATCGCTCGCGCTGATCGACGCACCAGATATTGATTCGGTGGCCGATGACAATCGCGCGCTCGCGTCTCAACTGCTCGCTGCAGCCGACCTCTGGCTGTTCGTTACGACCGCCAACCGGTACGCCGATGCCGTGCCCTGGCGTCTGCTCGACGGCGCAGCATCCCGCAACATCACGGTCGCGGTCGTGCTCAACCGAGTGCCGCCGGGCGCCGCAGCCGACGTACTGCCCGACCTCCAGTCGATGCTCACGGCGCGCGGACTCGGTGATGCGCCCGTCTTCGTGATTGAAGAGCAAGAGCTCGACGAGCTAGGGATGCTGCCCGCCGAGGCCGTGGCTGGCCCGAGCGCCTGGCTCACGGGCATCGCAAACGACCGTGCCGAACGCGCGCGAATCGCCGCTCGCACTTTGCGCGGCGCCATCGTCCACCTCGATACGCGAGTTCGAGCAATCGCGGTCGCGCGCCAGCAACAGCTCGACTGGATCCAGAGCACGACTGCGTCGATCGAAGCCGAGTACGAAGATGCTCTGGATGCCGTCGAAGAGGCCACTCGCGACGGTGCACTCTTGCGTGGCGAGGTGCTCGCGCGGTGGCAGGACTTCGTGGGAACATCCGACTTCTTCCGCAAGTTTGAGTCGTGGGTCTCGCGTGCCCGCGATGCTGCAACGGCGTGGGTCACGGGACGACCCCAGCCCGTCATCGACGTCGAAACCCAGATTGAAAGCGGACTCCACGCCGTCATCGTCGACCAGGGTGGTCGGGCGGCCGCGGCATCCTGGGCATTCATGCGCCGCAGTAGTGCGGGTCGCTCGATAGCCGACAAGAGTCCTGAACTCGGTTCGGAGAGCCCTGGATTTGCGGATGCCACTGCCACGATGATCCGCGAGTGGCAAGGTGCCTTGCTGCGGCTCGTCCAAGAGAACGCCGGCTCGAAACGAATTCGCGCGCGCGTGATCTCGGCGGGCCTCAACGTCGTGACGGTAGCGCTCATGATCGTGGTTTTCGCCTCGACGGGTGGGCTCACGGGCGGAGAGCTAGTGATTGCGGGTGGGTCCGCGGTGCTCGGGCAGAAGCTTCTCGAGACGGTGTTCGGTGAGGATGCCGTGCGCCGGCTCGCAGGGGAAGCTCGTCGCGATCTGCAGAAGCGA
>JANNCX010000107.1:0-2666 GCA_031387145.1 Salinibacterium sp. | reverse complement strand
GCGAGCTCGCGGGCACGACTAATCTCGACATCCGTTTGCGCATCGGGGAGGACGTCGATAGCGCGACGGGCACCGGCAATGGCCCGATTGCCGCCTTCCTCAACATCATGGCCGAGCAAGGCATCGACGTGAAGCTCTACGACTACGTCGAGCACGCTCTGAGTGCGGGCGGGGATGCACACGCCGCGGCGTACGTCGAGCTCAACGTCAACGGCAAGCGACTGTGGGGAGTGGGTATCGACGCAGACATTTCGACGGCATCCCTGAAGGCTGTCGTGTCGGCCGTGAACC
Organism: Salinibacterium sp.; assembly: GCA_031387145.1. Lineage (GTDB taxonomy): Bacteria > Actinomycetota > Actinomycetes > Actinomycetales > Microbacteriaceae > Rhodoglobus. The sequence continues at coordinate 2,375 of JANNCX010000107.1, read as the reverse complement.
GCGCCGTGCGCACTGAAACGGGCGATCGCGAACTCGTCAACGCGTGAGCTAAGCGCAGGTCTTAGGGGCGCCGGATGCGCGGCACTCGTGTGATCGCGCGTTGCTCGGGAAGCGACCAATTGAACACGACCGAGAGCACGCGCAGGATGAACGTGAGCGCGACGCAAATGGTCGCTGCGATGAACACGGGAACTCCGAATGCCAAGAGCACGACGAGACTCGAGGTGCCGGCGAACGCCGCGACGGCGTAAAGCGAACCGACGTGCATGAGCGCGATGGGTCGGTTCAAGAGCATGTCGCGCAGGATAGAGCCGCCCACGGCCGAGAGCACTCCGACGAAGATCGAGGGCACTTCGGGTAGGCCGGCCGCGAGGGCCTTCGTCGTGCCGATCGCGCCGAACAAGCCGATCGTGAGGGCGTCGAGCGCATTCACGAGAGGTCCCATTCGTGCGATCAAGCGCTCGAGGAGCATCCCGAACAAGGCGGCGCCGGTCGCGACAAGCAAGTACCAATTGCTCGTGAGAGCCGCGGGAACTTCTGCGAGCAGCACATCGCGCAGGATGCCTCCGCCGAAGCCCGTCGCAATTCCGATGATCGCGATGCCGAGCAAATCGAGCTTGCGGTCATGAAATTGCGCGGCGAAGAGCGCGCCTTGCATTGCGCCGATGCCGATCGCGAGCAGGTCGGCCCACAGCGGGATGACGAATAGCGGCGTCACGCGCTCGCCTCGGCGTATTGCGCGAAAGTGCCCGAGCCGTAGCCCGGGAGCGCCGTCGTGTGGTGGCCGGCCTTGAAGGCACCGATCGTCTTGCCCGGGATGTGCATCATCCACACGGGCCTTGTTGAACCGCGGGCGGACTGCCACTGCGCGGCGAACTCGCGCACGGGTCGAGTCTCGGGCCCGCCGATGTCGGCCGCGCGGCCGGCGGGGCCATCGGCAACAAGCTCGACAAGCCGCTGCGCTACCTCCTCGACGGCGATCGGTTGGATCGGAATGTTGAGCGCCAAGAGCACGGGCAGTCGGCGCTGAAGCGACAAGAATGCCGCGAGAAAATCGTGAAACTGAGTTGCTCGAAGAATCGTGAACGGCACGCCTGACTCCTCGATGAGCGTCTCGCTCACGACCTTGTCCCGATAGTAGGGATATGGCACCCGGTCGACGCCGACGATCGAGATGAAGAGGATGTGCGCGACACCGGCGGCGCGCGCGGCCTCGAGCAGCACGCGGGTCTGGGCCGAGTCTTTCGCGGATCGGGTCGTCGCAAGGTGCACGATCGTGTGCACTCCGGAGAGGGCATCCGCTACTCCCGCGCCCGTCGCGAGGTCGCCGACGACTCGGCCATCGCCGCTTTCTCGGCTCAAGACCACTACTGAGTGCTTGGCTGCCTTGAGGGCTTCGACCGTGGGGCGACCGAGCCCGCCCGTGCCGCCGGTTACGAGGATGCGAGTCACGCACCCATTCTGCCGTCTCGCGACAAGGCCGCGTTCTATCGGCCTTGGCGACGGTGCATCGGGGGATACTTGGTGAGTGCCGACCTACCGTGACGAAGCCGTTGTGCTGCGCACCCACAAACTGGGTGAAGCAGACCGCATCGTCACGATGCTTTCTCGGCAACACGGCAAGATCCGCGCGGTCGCGAAGGGTGTTCGCCGCACCGCTTCGAAGTTCGGTGCTCGACTCGAGCCCATGATGGTCGCCGACGTGCAGTGCTACATCGGGCGCAGTCTCGACATCGTGCAGCAAGCGGAGTCGCTCGGCTCGTATGGCGCCGACATCGCCGACGACTACGCGAGCTTCACGGCCGGCAGCGTCATGGTCGAAACAGCTGACAAGGTCACGGATGACGACGGGTCTCTTCAGCAGTACTTATTGCTCGTTGGCGCGTTGCGCTCGCTCTCGCGCCGCGAACACGACTCGTCGCTCACGCTCGACTCGTACCTCTTGCGCTGCCTCTCGATCGCGGGCTGGGCACCGAGCTTTGTGGATTGCGCTGTCACGGGCGCACCCGGTCCGCACTCGGTTTTCGTTGCTCAACTCGGTGGAGTAGTAGCGGATGACGTCGCCCCACCCGGAGCGCCGAGGCTCGATCGCGACACTCTCGACTTGCTCGCTGCGTTGCTCGAAGGTCGGTGGGATGTTGCGGAAGCAGCCGAAGACCGCCCGCGGGCTCAAGCGAGCGGGATCGTCGCGGCGTACACGCAGTACCACCTCGAGCGCAGCGTGCGCTCACTCGCTTATGTTGATCGAGTAGCGGCTTCGCCGCGTGCACCCGCTGATCGAGTAGCGGCTTCGCCGCGTATCGAGATCGATCGCACCGCATGACCCCTAAACCCAAGACCCACAAGGACGCGGTCGACTTCAAGCCCATCGACTG
>JANNCX010000097.1:0-7743 GCA_031387145.1 Salinibacterium sp. | reverse complement strand
GTGCTGCTCGTGCTCCCCGTTGGCGGTGCAGACGTGCCGATCGTCATCTCGCTCCTCAACGCCTTCACTGGTCTCGCGGTCGCGGCATCTGGCCTCGTGCTCGGCAACGTTTTGTTGCTCGTCGCGGGCACGCTCGTGGGCGCGAGCGGAACGATCCTGACGCGAGCGATGGCGTCCGCAATGGGTCGAAGCGTGAGCGGCATCATCTTCGGCGCCTTCAAGAAGGGCGGCTCGACCGCGGGATCTACGACGGTGTCAGACCGACCCGTGCGTTCTGCATCCCCCGCGGATGTGGCGATCTCACTCGGCTATGCGCAACGAGTCGTGATCGTGCCGGGCTACGGACTCGCGGTCGCTCAAGGGCAACACACGCTCGCGGAACTCGCGACCTCCCTCGAGGCCAAGGGCATCGAAGTCGTCTTCGGCATCCACCCGGTTGCTGGTCGGATGCCCGGACACATGAACGTGCTCCTCGCCGAGGCCAACGTTCCGTACGAGGCCCTGCAAGAGATGGACGAAGTGAACCCGCAGTTCAAGAACACCGACGTCGCTCTCGTCGTGGGCGCCAACGACGTCGTCAACCCGGCGGCAAAGTCGAACCCAGGTTCACCCATCTACGGGATGCCCATTCTCAACGTCGGCGAAGCGCGACAAGTCATCTTTCTCAAGCGATCGATGCGCCCGGGTTTTGCGGGAATCGAGAACGAGTTGCTATTCGACCCGCGCACAACACTCTTGTTCGGCGATGCGAAGGACTCACTCACGAAGGTGCTCACTGCCGTGAAGGGACTCTAACCGTGGCGCTCATCGTGCCATTCGGCGGGGTGACTCCCGTCGTTCCCGCGACCGCGTGGGTCGCGCCCAACGCGACGCTCGTGGGTGCCGTCACTCTCGGTGAGCGCGCGAGCGTCTTCTACGGGGCGGTCTTGCGCGGCGACGTCGACTCAATCTCGATCGGCGACGACACGAATCTGCAAGACAACGTCACGATGCATTGCGACGCCGGCACGCCCGCGACCCTCGGTGCGCGAGTGAGCGTGGGGCACGGCGCAATTTTGCACGGCTGCACGGTCGAAGACGATTGCCTCATCGGCATGGGTGCGATGGTGCTCAATCGAGCGGTCATCGGTGCTGAGTCGCTCGTGGCGGCGGGCGCAGTCGTGCTCGAAGGCACAATCGTGCCGCCGGGGTCACTCGTTGCTGGCGTACCTGCGAAAGTGCGGCGGGAGCTCACAGATGATGAGCGGGCGGGCACTCGAGCGAACGCGGCAAACTATCTTGCTTTAAGCGCCGCGCACCGAGCGGCGTTCTAACCAAGTGCCACGACCGCCGAGCCCAAGACGGCAAGCGCGAGGCCGACGATCTGAAGTGGGCGCATTCTCTCGGCAAGAAATATCGCTCCGAGCAGGGCCGCGAAGACCGGGCTTACCGAAGTATTGAGCCCAACGGTAGTGAGGTCGCTCAGCTGCAAGGCAAGCAGCAACGTAACGTTCGTCGCAATGTCGAACACGCCAGCGAGCACGACGAGACCGACGGTCGCGCGAGTGAGCATCGTCCTGTCGAGCCTTGCTGCCGTGCGAGCTCGAACTATGAGGGCAACGACGATCGCAAGTACGACGATCACTACTCGGGCGGGAAGAAGTGGCCACAGTCGTTCCGAAGTGTCCACTTGCGCAATTGCGAGTCCGAAGCAAGCGAACCCGAGCCCGACAACAATTCCGAGCGCTGGACCGCCCAGGTTTCCGCGAAGCGATTGGCCGGGCGCATAAGTCACAAGCCCGATTGCTGCGAGACACAAGGCGAGCGCGATGAGTCGCGCCGGGGTAACCGCGTCGCCCGATGCAAAGCCCACAATCGTGAGAAGTACCGTCTGGGACGAAGCGATCGCAGCCGTTACCGCGCCAATCGGTCCGCGACCGAGAGCGACGAAGGCAAGCGAGAGTGCGAATACGCCCGCGACGCCAGCGACGAGACCCCACACAAGCGACGCCGAGGTGGGCACGCCGCCAACAATGGCAATCGCTGGGATGATCAGCAGGAGTGATATCGGGCTCGACGCAAGGAGCACGTAGCTCGGGTGAATTCGCCTTGACGCGGCGCCCGCCGTCGTGTTTGCGAGAGCAGCGCTCAGCGCGCTCGCGAGGGCAACAAAATTCATTAGGCGCGAGCCGCGACCGCGGCCGCGACGACGCCCGCGATTGGCAACGCGGCGATCACGATCGTCGCCAACGCGAGCGGCTTAGAACCACCCTTGACGAGGCGAACGATCGCAATAATCAGTGCTGCCAAAACAAGCGCTGCACCCAGCAAAAAGACGCCTACCCACAAACCGGCTCCGTTGCCGCTGCCGTCTAGCGCTGCAGAAATGCCAGAGACAAAGCCCCAAGCCATGAGACTCGCACCCACGATTGCTGCGAATAGTGAAACCACTCCACGGGATGTAGCCATTGTCAGTCCTCTTCGATTGAGTTGTGGTGCGTTAGTAGCCGACGGGAGTCGAGCTCAGTAGTGGAGCGAGCAAAGTCATACTAAGCACGACGAACAGGGGTGGCAGCAGCGCGACGCACAGTGTGAGGATGGGCACCACTCGACCCCACCGTCGCACGAGAGCGACGATTGCGAGCACGGTTGCGCCGAGGGCTACACCCACGCCGATGAGTCCGAAGCCAAGAAACTGAGTCATGGCACTCGAGGTCGGCGGCATGGCGAACTCAAGCAACGGAACGATCCACGTCGCGAGATACCAGAAGACCAGCCATGCGGCAATCGAGAGCACGAGCGACGCTGCCGCGAGCCGTCGCGGCCGCCGTTCGCTCGGTGAGAAGAACGCGACGGCGCATATAGCGGTGCCGGCAAGTGCGAGCCCGGCCGTGAGAATCGCGACGAGCCCGATCACTCCGCCCAGAATCTGCTGCTGCTCGGCATTCGCGAAGCCGATCCATGCGAGTCCGACGGACGCGACTAGCAGTGCCACGGTCGCAACGATTCCCTTGGCCCACGGTCGACGCTCGCTCGAGATCTCGCTCATCGCAACTCCCTTGGTGTCACAATCGGTGGTGCTTGCTGCGCTGATCATATTCCCACGCCCGGCCGAATTCGAGGGTCTAGCCGACGAGCCCTTGCACGAAGACGTGAGGAGTAAAGCCCGTGAGGTCGCCGATTCCTTCGCCTTGGCCGACGAGCTTGATCGGGATGCCCGTCTTCTCTTGAACCGCGAGCACGAATCCGCCCTTCGCGGAGCCGTCGAGCTTCGTGAGCACGAGGCCCGTGACGCCCGCGTGCTGGATGAATGCCTCCGCTTGAGCGAGCCCATTCTGACCCGTCGTCGCATCGAGCACGAGCAGCACTTCGGCAATCTCGACTTGCTTCTCGAGCACGCGGCGAATCTTGCCGAGCTCGTCCATGAGGCCGCTCTTGATCTGGAGTCGACCCGCGGTGTCGATGAGCACGATCTCGATACCCTCGCGCTCGGCGCGCTCGACGGTTTGGAACGCGACGGATGCGGGGTCTTGACCGGCCTGCTGGGGGCGAACGATCTCGGCTCCCCCGCGCTCGGCCCACGTGGCGAGTTGCTCGACGGCCGCGGCCCTAAACGTGTCTGCGGCTCCCACGACGACCGAGCGGCCGTAGCCCGTGAGAAACTTCGCGAACTTGCCGATCGTCGTGGTTTTTCCGACGCCATTGACGCCAACCACGAGAACCACGGCAGGGCGAGCACTGAGGTGCAGCGTCGGGTCGAGGCGGGCGAGTCGCTCCTCGAGGGTCTCGCGGAGCATCCGCTTCAAATCGACTGGGTCGGTGGTCTTGAACTTCGCAACACTTGCTCGAAGTTCGTCGATTACCGAATCGGTAATGTCCGGGCCGAAGTCGGCCGAAATGAGCGCGTCTTCAAGGTCTTGCCACGACTCTTCGTCGATCGTCGCGCGGGCAAACATTCCCTTGAGCGCGCTCGAGAGGCTCCACGACGGTGTCATGAGTTCACGCTAGCCCGGTCGCCCACGCGTTGGCCGACGACCGCGCTGATGCCGTCGGCACGCATCGAGACGCCGTAGAGGGCATCCGCGATCTCCATCGTGCGCTTTTGGTGAGTGATGACGATGAGTTGGGATGTGCGGCGCAAGTCCTCGAAGATCGTCAAGAGACGGCCGAGGTTGGCATCATCAAGCGCCGCCTCGACTTCGTCCATGATGTAAAACGGACTCGGTCGCGCCTTGAAAATTGCGATAAGCAGCGCGACCGCGGCGAGCGATCGCTCACCACCGCTCAGGAGCGAGAGGCGCTCGATCTTTTTTCCCGCGGGCTTGACGGTCACTTCGATGCCGGTCGTGAGCATGTTCTCGGGATCGGTGAGATGAATGCTGCCCGTGCCGCCAGGAAACAGAATCGGGAACACCGTGTTGAACGCCGCCTTGGTGTCTTCAAACGCGCTACTAAAGATGTCCTGCATCTTCTCGTCGATCTCGTCGATGATCGTGAGCAGATCTTTGCGCGTGTTTGACAGATCCGTGAGTTGTTCCGTCAAGAACTTATGGCGCTGTTCGAGAGCTTCGAATTCTTCGAGGGCGAGCGGATTCACGCGCCCCAGTTGCGCGAGTTTGCGCTCAGCCGCGGCGAGCCATGCTTGTTGCTCGACTCGATTGAACGGTTTGGTCGGCCCCGTAGCCGCTTGCGGCGTATCGAAACCTTCGTCAGCCGATTCGTCGGTTTCGATACGCGCTGACGCGCTACTCAACCCGCCATCGCCGGGCACGGGAACCTCGGGGCCATACTCGTCGACGAGCACGGCCTCGACGAGTCCGAGTTCCTCGCCCGCGCGCTCAAGCAGTGTCGACAAGTGCAGTTTCTTCTCGTAAATCTGCATCTCTAGTCCGTGTACGTTTTCGCTAATGGCAAAGAGCCGCTCGCGCAGCGAGCTCTCTTCGCGGCGCAATGTCGCGAGCTCTTCGTTCTGGCTGACACGTTCGGCCTCGGCGGCGGCGAGCTCGACTCGCGCTTGCGAGACCGAGCGGTCGATCGAGTCGAGCACGGCAGGGAGCACCGCGATGACATCGTTCGCGGCGGCCACTTGTAATTGGCGAATGACCGTGAGGCGAGCATGCTCTTCGGCTGCTTCGCGCTCAGCGACGAGTTGCTCCGAGAGCGCCGCGGCGCGCGCCCGCTCCGCACGCACGCGCTCACGAATCGTCTCGAGTTGAATTCGCTCTTCGAGTTCGCGCGCTCGCGCGGCCTCGACTTCCGCGAGAACCGCGTCACGGCTCGAGACGTCGAGCATGGGGCGAGGCGTCGCAGCGTATTCATCGCGAGCGGATTGCGCGCGCTCCACCTCGAGCTCGGCCTCTCGCACGGCCTCGGTCGAGAGTTGCACGGCTTGAGAGAGTCGTTCCCACTCCGCTTGCGTGGCCTCGAGCTGGATACGGAAGCGAGCGAGTTGCTCGAATTGAGCGGCGAGAGCAGCGTCGTACTCGCGCAAGGCAGCTAGCGCAGTCGCGGCATCCGCCTTCGACGACTCGAGCGATGCCTTGCGTTCGGCGAGCGCGAATCTCGTACGTTCGATGCGCGTCGTGACGGTCGCGAGCTTGGTCGCGGCGGCGTCACGCTCGGCGACGAGCTCGAGGCGCGATCGCTTCGCGCCGGAACCGCCACGCAGCACGAACCTCGTGAGTACGTCGCCCTGTTTCGTGACGAACGTGATCGAGTCGTTCGCGCTCGGCCACGCTGCGCGTGCCGCGTCGAGATCGTCCGCGATGACTACATCGCGAAGCAGCCCGAGCACGCCTTCGGGAGCCGTGACGATATCCGTCGCGAGTCGCACTCCCGGAGCCGCGAACATCGACGCCCCACCGCGGTCAACGTCGGCGACGACGACTTCGACGCGACCGAAGTCCTTCGATGCCGAGTGTGCGAGAGCGTCGAAGGCTGCGTCTCGGTCGTCGGCGAGAACAGCATCAGCGAGGGATCCCAGTGCTGCAGCGATCGCAGCTTCGAAGCCCGGCTCGATCGTGACGTGCTCTGCGACGAGGCCGCGAATGCCGCGAAGTTTGGCGCCGACGAGAGCGCTCGAGCCATCCTTCTGGTCGACCGCGAGCGAGAGCGCCGAATTGCGAGCCGCGAGAGCATCGCGCTCCCGCTCGCCCGCGTGCAGTTCGTCGCGCAGACCCTCGATTTGACCCTGAAGCGAAGCAACGAGGGCCTCGGCGTTTTCGTACGCTGCGTCGAGAGTGCCGTCGCCCTCCGAACCCGTAGCCGCTTGTGCCTCGAGGGCGACGAACTCCGAGCGAGTCGAGTCCCTGCGTTGCTCGGCCTCGGCGAGAGCGGCTTGCTGACGCACGAGTTCTCCGCGCGCGGCGGAGAGGGTCGAGCTCGTGACATCCACTCTCGCCGCAAGCCCAGCGAGCGCGAGTTCGTGCCGAGATACGAGTGCACTCTGGGCGGAAATCTCTTCGTCGAGCGAATCGAGCGAAGCCTTTGCGGTAGCGGATGCCGCGGCCGCCGCCCCGACGGATTCCTCCGCCACTGCGACCCCTGCAGCGAGCCGATCCGCCTCGTCGAGCGCCTCTTGCACGCTCGCTTGCGACACCGTCGAGCCCGACGCCGGACCGTCATTCTGCTGACCCAGGAGCGCTAGGCGCTGGTTCGCTAGCGTGTACAGCCCGCGCAACCGCTCTTGAGCGCTCTCGAGGCCGAACGCCGTGCGGCGCGCGAGGTCAACGGCGTCACCCACTTGCGCTTGCTCGAGTCGGGCCTCGCGAAGCTTGTTCGAGTCGAGTTGTTCTTGCAGCACGATTCGCTCGGTCTTGCGCTGCGATTCGCTCCGGCTGAAGTCGGTGATCGCGGCTCGAAGCTCGACGACTTCGTCCGCGAGCAGTCGAGCGCGGGCATCCCGAACGATCGAGGCGATGGATGCCGCTTCCTTCGCGATTTCGGCTTGCTGGCCGAGCGGCTTGAGTTGGCGCCGAATCTCACCCGCGAGGTCGGAGAGTCTCGTGAGATTGGCTTGCATCGCGTCGAGCTTGCGGATCGTCTTTTCTTTGCGCTTGCGGTGCTTGAGGATTCCAGCAGCTTCTTCGATGAATCCGCGGCGATCTTCGGGGCTCGCATGCAGCACGGCGTCGAGTTGACCCTGACCGACGATGACGTGCATTTCGCGACCGAGGCCCGAGTCGCTCAAGAGCTCTTGCACGTCGAGCAAGCGGCACTGTTCCCCATTGATGGCGTACTCGCTACCGCCGTTGCGGAAGAGCGTGCGACTGATCGTCACTTCGGAATACTCGATCGGCAAAGCGCCGTCTGCATTGTCGATCGTGAGGACTACCTCGGCGCGACCGAGCGGGCCCTTCGTCGCGGTCCCGGCGAAGATGACGTCTTCCATCTTGCCGCCACGCAGCGTCTTGGCCCCTTGCTCGCCCATTACCCACGCGAGGGCATCCACGACATTGGACTTGCCCGAGCCATTGGGTCCGACGACACACGTGACGCCCTGCTCGAAAGCGAAAGTAGTCGGCTGCGCGAAGGACTTGAACCCCTTGAGGGTCAGGCTCTTTAGATACACCTCGCCGCCCTTCGCTTCGTGCCGGATTCTGCTCCGGATGCCTCGGTCAAAGGTACTAGATCGTGACCCCACCGTAATCGGCGCGCGATGTAGTCTGGTCGGCTGCCCAACGAAAGGTCTCGAAGTGCCCGCGTTTACGATCAAAGAACTGACCATCCCGACGTCGATCGACGGGGCGGGCTGGGCCGATTTCG
>JANNCX010000090.1:0-1769 GCA_031387145.1 Salinibacterium sp. | reverse complement strand
TCGTAGAGAAGTTCTGCTGCCACTGTTTCGTTCCTTTGTTAGTGCGGTCTCGATATGCGCTTCGCGCTACTCGACCAGCGGTTGTCAGTTTTTGAAAACGCGTTCGGTAATGCTCTTTGAGCCGCGCCCGATCGCGAGGAGCCCGCTTTGCGCGATTTCCTTGATTCCGTATGGTTCGAGCACGCGCAAGAACGCCTGGATCTTGCCCGAGTCGCCCGTGGTCTCGATCACGAGGGCGTCGGTCGCGACATCCACTACACGCGCTCTAAACAAGTGAACGGCCTCGAGCACTTGCGATCGAGTCGTGTTGTCGACGCGCACCTTGATGAGCAAGTGCTCTCGCGTGACCGATTGGTCGGGGTCGAGTTCGACGATCTTGATGACGTTGATGAGCTTGTTGAGTTGCTTCGTGACTTGCTCGAGCGGCAACTCATCGACGTCAACGACGACCGTGATGCGCGAGAGGCCCTCGATCTCGCTCTTGCCCACGGCCAGAGACTCGATGTTGAACCCGCGTCGGGCAAAGAGACCCGCGACTCGCGTGAGCAAACCGGGCTTGTCCTCGACGAGGAGGGAGAGTACGTGGCTCATTGTCTACTCCTCTTCCCACTCTGGGGCGTGATCGCGTGCATATTGCACGCTCGAATTACCGACGCCTTGCGGCACCATCGGCCACACCATCGCGTCGCGACTCACGACGAAGTCGATCACGACGGGACGATCGTTGGTTTCGAGCGCGAGCTTGATCGCTGCATCCACTTCGTCTTGCTTCGTCACTCGAATCGCGAGACAGCCGTAGGCCTCACCCATCTTGACGAAGTCGGGAATCATGACGGTGTCGTGACCCGTGTTGAGATCCGTGAACGAGTGACGGCCGTCGTAGAAGAGCGTTTGCCACTGTCGAACCATCCCGAGGCTCGAGTTGTTGATGATCGCGACCTTGATGGGAATGTCGTTGATCGTGCACGTCGCGAGTTCTTGATTCGTCATTTGGAAGCAGCCGTCGCCATCGATCGCCCACACGACGCGATCGGGGTTCGCGACCTTCGCACCCATCGCGGCCGGCACGCCGTAGCCCATCGTGCCCGCTCCACCTGAGTTGAGCCACGCGTTGGGACGCTCGTACTTGATGAACTGTGCCGCCCACATTTGGTGCTGGCCGACGCCCGCGGCGTAGATCGCTTCGGGACCCGTGAGTTCACCGATGCGCTGAATGATCTGTTGCGGCGAGAGCAGTCCGTCTTCGGGCATCGTGAAGCCCAGCGGGTATTGCGTGCGCAGCGAGTCGAGTCGCACCCACCACGCCTTGTAGTCGGGCTTCTTCTTAGCGGATACTTCGGCAAACGCCGCCATCAGATCGACGATGACATCTTTAGCGTCGCCAACAATCGGCACATCGGCGGCCCGGATCTTGCCGATCTCGGCGGGGTCGACATCGACGTGCACGATCTTGGCAAGCGGAGCGAATTCGCTCGGCTTGCCCGTGACGCGGTCGTCGAAGCGCGCACCCAGTGCGATGAGTAGATCGGACTCCTGCAGGGCCAACACCGCGGGAACGGAGCCGTGCATTCCGGGCATCCCGAGGTGAAGTTTGTGGGAGTCGGGGAACGCACCGCGCGCCATGAGCGTCGTGACGATCGGCGCACCGACCTTCTCGGCGAGTTCGAGAAGCTCCTTCGAGGCCTCTGCGCGAATCACGCCACCGCCGACATAAAACACCGGGCGCTCTGCCTCAACGAGCAATTGAGCTGCCGCTTGCACTTGCTTGC
>JANNCX010000067.1:0-3819 GCA_031387145.1 Salinibacterium sp. | reverse complement strand
GGCGAGCGCGCGTGCCCGTTTTCGCCGACCGAGGCGTCGTCGTGTCCACCCATTTTCGCCGAGTCTCCAGTTGCGGCGGCTTGCCGGCGTGCCGACCTCGCCGTAACTGGAGTGTCGGCGAGGGGCGCGGCCCGTCGAGCGTTCTCTTGTATCGTGGGAATCTGTCCGCACCTCGCGGACTCGGGGCGGTAGCTCAGCTGGTTAGAGCAGCGGACTCATAATCCGTCGGTCACGGGTTCAAGTCCCGTCCGCCCTACATGACTCGCCAACAGCGTCTAGTTCTCGTCATCGCGGTGCTCGCCTCGTTCGTCGCCTTCCTCGACAGCTCCGTGATAAATGTCGCTCTTCCAGCCATGACCGAAGAGTTGGGCGGCGGCCTGGCAGTGCAGCAATGGATCGTCGACGCTTATCTCATTACGCTCGGGTCGCTCATCCTGCTAGCGGGCTCCCTCTCTGACGTGTACGGGCGCATCGTCGTGCTTCGTGTTGGCTTGATCGGATTCGGCATCGCTTCTGTACTGATCGCCGTCGCGCCGACAGCCGAGCTTGTCATCGCGTTGCGAGCCGTCCAGGGGATGACGGGCGCGCTCCTCGTGCCCAGTTCGCTGGCGATCATCATGTCGAGCTTCCGCGATGCAGCGCAGGCCAAGGCGATTGGCCAGTGGACGGGCTGGACGAGCGCGGCATTCCTCTTTGGCCCGCTGCTCGGAGGTCTGTTCGTCGACTTCCTCAGTTGGCGGCTGGTCTTCGCAATCAACGTTGTGCCGATCATCGTCACCCTTGTTCTGCTCCGGATGCTCGCCCAGAAAGACGTGCGCACCCCCGGGGTCAGCATCGACTACCTAGGCGCGTTGCTGGGAATCCTGGGACTCGGGGGACCGGTTTTCGCCCTCATTGAACAGGGCAATTATGGGTGGGGTAGCCCGGTGATCTACCTGCCCTTCGCGCTCGGGCTCGTGTGCTTTGCTGCGTTCCTCTGGTGGCAGTCGCGGGCAAAGTCGCCGATGCTTCCACTGGGCCTCTTCAGCATCCGCAACTTTTGGGCCGGCAACCTGGCGACCGCCTTCATTTACGGAGCCCTGTCGGTCGGCGGGTTCATTTTGGTGGTCTTCCTCCAGCAGATCGCGGGATTCTCAGCAACCGTGGCGGCGCTCGCGTTCCTCCCCGTATCGATCGGAAACGTGCTGCTGTCATCGTTCTTTGGCGGCCTCAGCGGCAAGTATGGTCCTCGGTTGTTCATGACCGTCGGACCGATTCTGTCCGGGGTGGGTTACCTTCTGCTGCTGCGAGTGGGCGAAAGCGTCAACTACTTCACGGATGTGCTTCCGGGCGTGCTGTTCTTCACGCTCGGGCTGACCATGACGGTTGCGCCGCTCACCTCCGCGGTGCTCGGATCCGTGCCGCCCGCTCAGGCCGGGATCGGCTCGGCGGTCAACAACGCGATTGCACGAGTTGCCGGCCTCGTCGCCATCGCCCTGCTCGGCGTGATCGTGGCCGGTGAGCTCGATACCGAGAGCTTCCATCGCGTGTTGATTGTGACGGCTGCCCTCTTCTTCGTCGGTGGACTGGTTTCCCTCGCGGGTGTCCGCAATCGCGCCGTTGAGCCGGCCGCCTCAGGCGACCAAGCGGGAGCCTGACACCGTGAGTAGCGAGACCAGCCCTACTCGAGCAGGCCATCCGCTCGCCTAGAAGTCGATTCGCATGACGACTCGCCGCAAGGTCGGTTTGCTCACTTCGGTGAACCCCGCATCCTCGAAGATGCTGCGACTGCCGACGTGAAGCTCGCCCCACGTGATCTCTTTGCCGGGCTGCGTGATCATCGGGTAGCCCTCGAGTGAGCGCGCCCCGCGACTTCGGGCGAAGTCGACAGTCGCGCGCGCGAGGGCGCGGCTCACGCCGTGGTGACGGTAGCCGACTCGAGTCACGAAGCACGTGACGGCCCAGATTCCGTCGTCTTCGGGGTCTTCGTCGCGACCGAGCCACGGAACGCGGCGGTACAACAAGCGCAAGTACCCCGTGCGCGGCTCGACGGCACACCAGCCGACGGGTTCGCCGTCGAGGTAGGCGATGAGCCCCGATGTTGTCGGAGAGTCCGGGATGCCGCACGCGGTCTGCTCGCGCATGCGCGCCGCGCGCTCCTCGCGTGGCACCGACGCCCAGTCTCGATCGCGGATTTTGTACGACTGACAATTGCAGGCCGCGGGGTCGCCGCGCATTCCGAGCACGGCCTTGATGTCGTCCCACGATGCTTCGTTGGCGGGCACAACGGTAATCACGGGTTCGAGCGTGCCAGCCGCGCGCGCATGCGTCAACTAGTGCCGGTGCCGGTGCTCGGAGTCGGGGTAGTGGGTGTGCGTGTGGGTCGTGCCGTCGGCGTGCGTGTGCTCGTGTTCGTGGCGCTCCGTGAGGTGCAGCCAGACGCCGAGCGCCATGAGCACTCCCGCGATCAGGAGCGGGATGGTAAGCGCATCGCCGAGCGCCACCGCAAGCGCAGCGCCAAAGAACGGCGCGATCGAAAAGTATGCACCCGCGCGCGCCGTGCCAAGGTGCCGCAGCGCGACGATGAAGAGCACAAGACTGATGCCGTACGCCGCGAGGCCCACGAGCATCGCGGTTCCCACGTTCAGCAGGGGCGGCAATTGCGCGCCGAGGGCGAAGGCGAGGGCGAGGTTGGTGGGCCCCGCGACGAGGCCCTTCGTCGCTGCTAGCCAGGTGGCATCCGTCATCGCCACTTTGCGCGTCAGGTTGTTGTCGATCGCCCAGCACAAGCACGCCCCGAGAACTGCCAGCGCGGGCAGCACGTCGCCGAAAGCTACCGCCCCTGGCCACGTGAGCACGACGGCTCCCGCAACGATCGCGAGCATGCCGAAGGCAACCCGCCGATCCACGTTTTCGCGGAACACGACCCACGCAAGCACGGCAGTAAAGACCGCTTCGGCGTTGAGAAGCAATGATGCGCCGGATGCAGGCATGCCAACCAGCCCGATCATGAGTAGTACGGGCGCGACAATGCCGCCAGCCAGTATCGCCCCCGCGAGCGGCCACCAGTCCGAGCGCGCGAGCCGCACCCGCGGGGATCGCCTCACGAGTCGGTACAAGCCCAGCCCCACTCCGGAGCCCGTGTACAACAGCCCAGCGAGCAACCACGGATTCACGCTGTCGAGCAGCATCTTGGCGATAGGGGTTCCCGCGCCGAAGAGCACCGCGGATGCGAGTGCGGCCTGAACGCCGACATTTCGCAGCGAAGTAAGGGCCATGCCTGAACCTTAACGCACGCATCTTGCCTCAATCAGACACTCGAATGTAGATTCGAATCATGGTGCACCACTGGCGCGCAAGCGATCATCTCGAGCATTCGTTTCGCTCGGGTGAATGGCGCATGTTCGACCGGGGGCGGCTCGTCGGCGTCATCCAACTCGGGCGGATAAACGGCAAGAGTGGGCTCCGCGGCACGACGCGCGACGGCGAGGTGCTCGGGTACGCCTGGACCCTCGAGGAGGCTTCCGACCGCATGTGGGAGTGGTACCAGCGCTCCATAGCCGCCAAGATGGATGACGAGCACCTGTCAACCACGACCGAGCCCGGAAGCGTCGTAGCACCATGAACGCAAAGACACGATCATTGGGGGCGGCTCTCGTCGCTGTGCTGAGCGCGTTTGCCTTGAGCGGATGCGGGCCGGGCGACCCGATTGTCGGGCCAGCGCCCACTTTCGCCCCGCCCACAGAGTCGAGCACTCCCGAACCCGAGCCGACTCTTGCCGAGCCGGTGCCGTGGGCGGTCGTGATCTCGGCTGCAAGCGTTGCCGTATTCGATGACGGC
>JANNCX010000043.1:0-9660 GCA_031387145.1 Salinibacterium sp. | reverse complement strand
AGGCGCGCGCCGTCCGCGGTCGCGGGGCTGCCCGTGAGCTCGAGCCGCCCGGCCTCCGCCCAGCGCCGCACGGTGTCGTCGCTCACGCCGAGTAGCGCGGCAGTCTCGTTTACGCTGAAGCGGGTCATCGACATCCTCATTTGCGGCTATATGGCGACAGTTTAGCCGCATTCGCGCATTGGGCCGTCATTCACGTGGACGCTGGCAGACTTGACCCATGGATGCCCGCTACTCGCGCCAGCTCGTGCTGCCGAGCTTCGGCGCCCAGGGCCAGCGGCGCCTCGGCGCCGCGCGCGTGCTCGTCGTCGGCGCGGGCGGACTCGGGTCAAGCGTGATCCCGCTGCTCGCGGGCGCGGGCATCGGCCGCCTCACGATCATCGACGACGATGTCATCGAGCCGAGCAACCTGCACCGCCAGACGATCCACCGCACCGATGCGGTTGGCACGCCCAAAGCCGACAGCGCGGCCGCGTTCGCTACGGCCCTTAACTCCGAGGTGGATGCCACGGCCCTCGTGCAGCGGCTGACCGCATCTACTGCCTTCGACCTCTTCGCGGAGCACGATCTCGTGATCGACGGGAGCGACACATTCCCCACGCGCTACCTCGTGGACGACGCCGCGCGGCTCACCGGCATCCCGAGCGTCTGGGGCGCGGTGAGTCAGTACGGCGGGCAGGTCGGCGTCGCGTGGGCGGAGCGCGGGCCGACCTACCGCGACCTGTTCCCGGTGCCGCCCGCGCCCGGATCGGTGGTCAGCTGCGAGGTCGGCGGAGTGCTGCCGAGCGTGTGTGGCGTGATTGGCTCGCTCATGGCGGGCGAGGCGCTCAAGGTGCTCAGCGGCGTCGGCGCGCCGCTCTTCGGACGGGTGACTACATACGACGCGCTCACCGGGACATTCCGCGAATTGGAGTACGCGGCCGACCCCGACGCGGCGCCCGTGACCGAGCTCATCGACTACGACGCGTTCTGCGGCGTGATGCCGTCGCTCGCGCCTAGCGCCCTCAAGGCTCGGCTCGACGAGGTCACGCTGCTCGACGTGCGCGAACCGTGGGAGGCCGAGATCGCGACGATCCCCGGGTCGCTGCTCATCCCGCTCGGCGCGCTCCCCCTCGCGCTTGACCGCCTCGAACGCTCGCTGCCGATCGTCGCGTACTGTCACCACGGCATCCGCTCTGAGTCGGCCCGGGCTCTCTTGGCCGAGGCTGGGTTCGACGCGAGCCACCTCGCAGGCGGCATCGACGCGTGGTCGACCGAGGTCGACGAGAACGTGCCGAGGTACTGACGTGTCCTGGACGTTCGACGAGCACGCCTCGCACATCGCCGCACTCGTGCCCACCCCTGGCATCGAGACGGTCGCCCTCGACGACGCGCTCGGCCGGGTCACCGCGGAGCGCGTGACGAGCCCCGTCGATCTCCCCCTGTTTCGCAACTCGCAGATGGACGGCTTCGCCGTGCGCGCCGCGGATGTCGCCCACGCCCCGGTGAGCCTGCCCGTCGCGGGCGAGGTGGCTGCCCGGCCATCCGACCCGCCGCCACTGCGTCCCGGCACCGCCGTGCGCATCATGACCGGCGCGGTCGTGCCCGAGGGTGCGGATGCCGTCATCCCCGTCGAGGACACCCTCGCCGACACGACCTCTGTCTCGATCTCGCGAGGCCGCGCGGCGGGCGAGTACGTTCGCGAACGCGGGAGCGACGTGCGCGCAGGCGACGAACTGCTGCCCGCTGGGGTGCGGCTCGGCTCGCGACACCTCGCTGTGCTCGCCGCCGCGGGGCTTGCCTCCGTCGAGGTGCGCGCCCGGCTCTCGATCGCGATCATCACGACCGGAAGCGAGCTCATCGAGCCCGGGGCCACCCCTACGCTCGGCCAGGTCTTCGACTCCAACGGCACGGCCCTTGCCGCCGCCGTGCGCGCTGCCGGGGCCGTTGTGCACACCCGCGCGCATGTCGCTGACGACGTCGCTGCGATGGAGCAGGCGCTGGATGCCGCGGCCGCCGCCGACCTCATCGTCACGTCGGGAGGCATCTCGGCGGGCGACTACGAGGTCGTGCGCGAGGCGCTTGAGCCGCACGGTGCCCGTGTCGGTCACATCGCGATGCAGCCCGGCGGACCGCAGGCCACCGCCGCCTGGCGCGGCACCCCCGTTATCTGCTTCCCCGGCAACCCCGTGAGCACGCAGCTCTCGTTCGAGGTGTTCCTTGCGCCGGTGCTTCGCGCTGGTGCTGGGCTGCCCGCCGCCTTTCGCGAGTGGGCCATCCTCAACGCCCCCATCGTGTCGATGCACGGCAAGCGGCAGTTTCTTCGGGGACGCTCCTCCCCGGACGGCTCCGTCACTCTGGTAGGTGGTCCGAGCTCGCACCTCGTGGCCGGGCTCGCGGCATCCGACGTGCTGATCGTCGTGCCGGAAGACATCACGCGCATCGCTGCTGATGAGACCGTGGAAACATGGACGCTATGACTAGCCTCTCGCACCTCGGTCCCGACGGGCGTGCCCGCATGGTGGATGTCGGGGACAAGTCGGTCACGAAGCGAACAGCCACGGCATCCGGGCGTTTCACCACTACCCCGGAGGTCATCGCGCTCGTGCGCGCCGACGACCTGCCCAAGGCGGACGTGCTCGCGACTGCGCGGCTCGCGGGAATCCAAGGGGCCAAACGCACGAGCGAGCTCATCCCGCTCTGCCACCCGCTTGCGCTCACGTCGGTGGAGGTCGACTTCACCATCGGCGCGGACTCGATCGAGATCACCGCGACCGCCAAGACGACCGGTCGAACCGGGGTCGAGATGGAGGCCCTCACGGCGGTCTCGATCGCAGCGCTCACGCTGCACGACATGACGAAGGCCGTGGACCCGCACTCGGTGATCGGCGACATCCGGCTCATGTCAAAGTCCGGCGGAAAGGCGCGGCCGACCGTCGTGCAGGGCAACGCCGCGGTCGTCGTGCTCTCGACGGCGGGCGCCGCGGGCACCCGGGAGGACACGACTGGCCCGGTCATCGAGGCCTGGTTGGTCGAGCGCGGCTACACGGTGTCTCGTTCGATCGTCGCCGACGCG
The DNA here is from genome assembly GCA_031387145.1 of Salinibacterium sp. GTDB lineage: Bacteria > Actinomycetota > Actinomycetes > Actinomycetales > Microbacteriaceae > Rhodoglobus. Next base: position 6,608 of record JANNCX010000043.1, on the reverse strand, counting down.
GATGCCCCGGCCGAGCTCACTCGCGTCGTCGCCACCGGTCCCGCCGTCGTCGTCACGACGGGAGGCACGGGCCTGAGCCCCACCGACCGCACCCCCGAAGCGACCGCACCCCTCCTCGACCGCGAGCTGCCGGGCGTCGCCGAGGCGATCCGCGCGCGCGGACTCGCGAGCACCCCGACCGCCGCGCTGAGCCGTGGCCTCGCGGGCGTGCACGGCGGCACCGTGATCGTGAACCTCCCCGGATCGCGCGGCGGCGTGGCCGACGGCCTCGCGGTGCTCGACGGCCAGCTCGACCACCTCGTCGCCCAGATCGCGGGTGGGGGCGCGCATGAGTGAGCTCCACCCGCGGGTCGAGCCCGCCGAGACCTCCCCGCCCTTCCTCGCGACCCTCTCCCCCAACCCCCTCGACCCCGACGCCATCGAGGCCTTCGTCCTCTCCCCCTCGAACGGCGCCCTGGTCGCCTTCCGCGGGATCGTGCGCGACCACGACCACGGGGCATCCGTGAGCCTGCTCGAGTACTCCGCCCACCCGGATGCCGTGACCTTCCTCGAGGACTGCTGCCGCGAGGTCGCCTCCCGCACCGGCCTGCGCGTCGCCGCCGCCCACCGAGTCGGCTCGCTCGCGATCGGCGACGTCGCCCTCGTCGCCGCGGTCGCCGCCCCTCATCGCGCCGAGGCCTTCGCGGCGTGCGCTGAACTCGTCGAGCTGATCAAGCAGCGCGTGCCGATCTGGAAGCGCCAGCACCTCGCCGACGGCGTGACGGAGTGGGTGGGTTTGTAGCTCAGCCCCCCGCGAACGGCGGCAGCACATCGACCCGCGAGCCGAGCGCCCGCGCGCCGTCGCGACTCACGACGCCGTCCACGAGGAATGACCCCGAGGCGAGCACACGCGCCATCGCATCCCCGTAGCGCTCGATGAGAAGACCCTTTAAAGATCCCACGGTGGACGCCTCGAGCCGCTCCAACTCGCACCCCGCCGCCTCGGCAGCCGCCGCGAAGTAGCGCACCTCAACCACCGATCGCCCCCATCGATCGCACGGGCCGCACGAAGTCGGGGCGCGAGATGCGGTGGCCCGCTTGCTTGCCCCACTGGGCGGCGCGCCAGCGATCGGCGATGGCCGCGTCATCCACCCCGCTGCGTAACAAAGCTCGGAGGTCGGTCTCGTCGTCGCCGAAGAGGCACGAGCGCACGGTGCCCTCAGCGGTGATGCGGGTGCGGTCGCACGCGTCGCAGAATGAGCGGGTTACCGAGGCGATGATGCCCACGGTGGTGGGTCCACCATCCACGAGCCACTGTTCCGCGGGCGCGTGCGGGTCGTCGCGGTGGGGCTGCGAAAGAGCGAACCGGGACGAGAGCACCTCGACGAGCTCCTCCGCCGAGACCATGTTCTCGCGCACCCAGGTCTCGTCGGCATCCAGTGGCATCTGCTCGATGAAGCGCAAGGCAGCGCCGTTCTCGAGCGACCACGCGAGCAGGTCCGCCGCACCGGTGAGAGTATCGCGCATGAGCACGGCGTTGATCTTGAGGGCGGTGATGCCGGCGCGACGCGCGGCCTCGATACCAGCGAGCACAGCGGGCAGTCGGTCGCGGCGGGTGAGGCGGGCGAAGTGGTCGCGGTCGACGGTGTCGAGGGAGATGTTCACGCGAGTGAGTCCGGCATCCACGAGCCCGTCGATGCGCTTGTCGAGTCCGATGCCATTGGTCGTGAGGCTGAGCGATGCGCCCCCGGCGACCGAGGCCGACCGAGCGACGATCTCCTCGAGATCCACCCGCATCAACGGCTCCCCGCCCGTGAACCGGATGTCGTGCACCCCGAGATCACGAACGGCGATCCGCACAAGCCGGCCGATCTCCGCCGGTGTCAGAAGCTCGTCACGCGGGATGACCGGGAGCCCCTCGGCGGGCATGCAGTACGTGCACCGCAGGGAGCAAGCGGAGGTCAGGGAGATGCGGAGGTCGCGGGCGACGCGCCCGAACGTGTCTAGGAGCTCGGGCATGTCCGGTCGGCCGGCGACGGACGGTGTCTCCCCCGGGTCCCGGCGCACGCCGGGGAGTCCGAGGGAGAGTGTCATGCCTCCACCCTACGGCTGCATCCCGCCCATTGCGCCCGCTTGGGACTGCGTCAACGACTCGTCAACGACGCCGCTAAAGCAGCGGATTGAGCTCGTCGAGTCGGCGGTGTCGAGCAGCACATAGTGGTAGATGCCGTCCGGGTACTCGGGCGTTGCCGAGGTGATGCCGCTGCACTCGTCCAGGTCGTCGGCGGTCAGCTGAGTGCCGTCGAGCGCCCGGTCGCCGTAGATCGGGAAGCCGTCGAACGCGACGCCGAGGATGTGGGAAGGCCCGCCCTCCTCGTCGACGACCGCCGTGATGCACGCCGGCAGCGCGTGGTAGTGGTACGAGCCCATGGGGGTGGGATGCCCGTTGCACGTGTCGAGGAACGCCACCTCCTGGCCGGCATCGTTGCGCACCGTGAAGTTGGATGCTGTCGCCACCGTCGACCCGTCACCCTCGTAGGGGTTGAACAGAGCCGCGCCCGAGATCATCACGCCGATCGTGCCGAGGCTCGTGGAGGTCGGCTCGTCGGCGAGCACGGGATTCGTCGTGATCGTGAAGTCGTAACTCTGCGCCACGGTCGGGTCGGCCGCGGCGACGGCGCTCGTCGCATCCGGCACGCGAACGCCCGCCGTCGGCACGGCGTACTCGGCCTGGCGATCGTGGTTGGGGATGCCGTCGGAAACGTAGCGGATCGTGCCGTCGTCGAACGAGACGGAGACGTTGTCGCCCCAGGAGGCGAGCATGAGTCCGTCGGCTGTGGAGCCTTCTGCCGACGTAGTGGAGTCGGAAGAAGAGTCGGTCGTCATCGACGAGTGGTCGGTCGAGTTCGTGGTGGTGCAGCCGGCGAGCGCGAGGCCGGAGATGGCCAGAGCGGCCCCGGCGACAATGAAGGGGGTTCGAGTTGTCATGAAGCGAGAATGGCGGCGAAAGCTATGAGAATCCTATGGATGGACCATGGGTTGATCGAGTAGGCCGGAGGCCGTATCGAGATCCTCGCCTTGTACGCTGCTTCCATGGCCATCTTCTCCCGCGGCTTCTCCGGCCGCCCCCGCGAGTCAAACCCGGATCTGCCCCCGGGCCAATTCGTCACCGAAGACTTCCCTGTTCTTTCCGCGGGCCCGACTCCGCGGCTCGACACCGCCGACTGGTCGTTCACGATTGCGACCGAGACCGGCCAGAAGCTCACGTGGACGTGGGACGAGCTGCACGCGCTCGGCCTTGAAGATGTGCACACCGACATCCACTGCGTCACCCGCTGGTCGAAGTTCGGCACCGACTGGCGCGGCGTCAGCCTTGACACCCTGTTCGAGGATGTTGAGTCGAGCTATGACTACGCGATGATTCACTCCTACGGCGGCTACACGACCAACCTCCCGCTCGAAGACCTGATGAACGGCCAGGCCTGGATCGCGACCGAGTTCGATGGCGAACCCCTCGAGCCCGACCACGGCGGCCCCGCCCGACTGCTCGTGCCGCACCTGTACTTCTGGAAGAGCGCGAAGTGGGTGCGCGGTATCACGATGCAGCGCAACGACAACCCCGGCTTTTGGGAGCAGAACGGGTACCACACCTACGGCGACCCATGGCGCGAGGAGCGCTATTCGTGAGCTACCGCGACTGGCTGGTCGGCACCGTCGTCGAATCCCGGCCGCAGACGCCGCACGCCCGCACGATCGTGCTCGACGTGCCCGGTTGGACGGGCAGCACCGCCGGTCAGCATGTCGATGTCCGACTCACGGCTGACGACGGATACCAGGCGGCCCGGGCCTATTCGCTCGCCTCGGCCGGCCCCAGTGACCGGGTCGAGCTCGCCGTCGACCTCATCCCTGACGGGGAAGTCTCGCCCTACCTCGTGGAGGAGCTGCGCGCCGGTGACCAACTCGAGCTGCGCGGCCCGCTCGGCCGCTGGTTCACGTGGAAGCCCGAGCAGACCGCGCCCGTGCAACTCGTCGCAGGCGGTTCGGGCATCGTGCCCCTGCTCGCGATTGTGCGGGCGCACTCGGCATCCGGCAGCACCGTGCCCCTCCGGCTTCTGTACTCGGTGCGCAGCCCCGAAGACGTCTTCTACGTCGATGAGCTGACGGATGCCGCGGCCGCCGGCACTCTCGACTTCACGATCGCGTACACGCGCCGCACTCCGCCAAGTCACCCGACTCCCGCCGGACGGATCACCGCCGCGCTAGTCGCCGCCGCTACGATTCCGCCGGCGGAGCATCCCGCGATCTTCGTGTGCGGGCCCAATGGGTTCGTAGCGGCAGCAGCCGATCACCTCATCGCGGCGGGGCACGACCCGCTCACGATCAAGACGGAGCGGTTCGGCGGGGACTGAGAGCTGATCGAGTAGGCCGAAGGCCGTATCGAGATCCCCGGTAGCCTCGACCCATGCCCAGTGACTTCTCGATGCGCGCGATGAACGGCATCCACCGCTTTGCCATGGCCGTGACCGGCGGACGCTTCGGCTGGAATCTGGGCGGGATGCCCGTGCTTGAGCTCACGACGACGGGCCGCAAGTCCGGCCAGCCGAGGAGCACGATGCTCACGGCCCCGCTCGTGCTGGGAGACTCCTACGTGGTCGTCGCGTCGCGCGGCGGCGACGACGTGCATCCGGCCTGGTTTCTCAACCTTCGCGATAACCCCACCGTCGAGACCGTGATCGAAGGACGGCCGCGTGAAACCCGCACGGCGCGCATCCCGACCGACGCCGAGCGCGCCGAGCTGTGGGAGCGCATCATCGCGAAGCACCGCAACTACGCCGAGTACCAGACGAAGACCGAGCGGCAGATCCCACTCGTGGTGCTCGAGAAGGTCAGCCTCGACCCCTCTTAGGCGTCCGCTGCGCCCCGCCGCAGCCGGGAGTACGCGATCCCGAGCGACCCGATCGCAAGGATGAACGCGGCGATTGCCACGACGTAGATCGCGACGCTCACGAACCCGGTCGAGAACTCGAGGAACGGGTACGGGAACCACGCCGTGATCGCTCCGCGCACGAGGGTAAATGCCAGCCACGCGAGCGGGTAGATGATGACGATGCGCAAGGCAGTCCACCGCAAGCGCGGACGCCCCGGGGTGAACAGCCAGTCGAGCAGCACGAAGAGCGGGATCCATACGTGCATGATCTCGCCGGGCCACGGGGCGACGACGTAGCCCTCATCCGGGATGCCGCGCAACAGCAGGTTGTAGACCCCCGCGGTGACGACGGAGTACGCGAGCACCGACAGGCGCATCGTCGTATAGAGCACGGTGTCTGCCGGCGCGCGCCACGCCATGACGCCTCCAACGAGCAGCACGACGATCGTGATCATCGCGCCCTGGATGGTGAAGTAGCTGAAGTACTCCCCTGGAACCATGTCGTTGTTGACGACCTTCTCCACGATCTGGGAGACCAGGGCGACCGCGAGCGTGAGTCCGGCGATGAGACGCAGAACCCCGGCGACGCGACGAGGGATGGACACAGGAGGCTGGGGCGACGACACAGTCATGACTCCAGCCTAGAGGGCGTGACCACTACTCTTCGAACGCTTCGGCGGCCCGCGCAATCTCCCCGCGATGCGACAACGGCCGCCCCTAAGGACGGCCGTCGAATCGCGTTCGTGAGACTTCGCGCCTGAGCGCAGTTGGGTCAGAGTTAGCGCGCCGCGGAACCCTCGGTGTAGTCCTGATCCTGCTGCTTCCACGCGAAGAGCGCACGCAGCTTCTGCCCCGTTGCCTCGATGGGGTGAGCCGCGCCCTTGGCGCGGAGCTTGAGGAATTCGGGGGCTCCTGCATCCTGATCCGCAATGAAGCGAGTCGCGAACGCACCGGACTGGATGTCCTTGAGAACAGCTTGCATGTTCTCCTTGACCGACGGGTCGATGACGCGAGGGCCCGAGACGTAGTCGCCGTACTCGGCCGTGTCGGAGACGCTCCAGCGCTGCTTCGCGATGCCGCCCTCCCACATGAGGTCGACGATGAGCTTGAGCTCGTGGAGCACCTCGAAGTACGCAATCTCGGGCTGGTAGCCCGCCTCGATGAGGGTCTCGAATCCGTACTGAACGAGTTGCGACGTGCCGCCACACAGCACGGCTTGCTCGCCGAACAGATCGGTCTCGGTCTCTTCGGTGAAAGTCGTCTTGATGACGCCCGCGCGGGTTCCACCGATCGCCTTGGCATAAGACAGGGCGACGTCCCACGCGTGACCCGACGCGTCGCGCTCGACCGCGATGATGTCCGGGATGCCACGGCCGGCGACGAACTCGCGGCGCACGGTGTGACCCGGAGCCTTGGGAGCGATGAGAATCACGTCGACGCCTTCAGGCGCGTCAATGTATCCGAAGCGGATGTTGAATCCGTGAGCAAAGGCAAGCGTCTTGCCCGCCGTGAGCTTGCCCTTGATGCTGTCGTTGTAGATCGCGCGCTGGTGCTGGTCGGGCGCGAGGATCATGATGAGGTCGGCCCACTCGGTCGCGTCAGCAACGCCCAGCACCGAGAAACCGTCTTCTTGAGCCTTGGCCGTCGACTTCGAGCCGTCCTTGAGGGCGACCCTCACCTCGACACCGGAGTCGCGCAGGTT
>JANNCX010000029.1:0-2053 GCA_031387145.1 Salinibacterium sp. | reverse complement strand
TCGTGGGTTCGAATCCCGCTACCCCGACACTGTGAAGGGCCGTGCAACGCACGGTCCTTCTGTGTTTCCGACGTCGCTTAAGTCGAGGTCGCGTTCAGCTGAAGTCGGCGTCGGGAGCGCTGCGGTAGCTGAAGTCGGCTTTGGGCCGCCACCCGTTGTTGAGTACTCCGTTGCTCTCTTCGAGGTAGCAGGCTCCGCACAAGGATTCGTATGTAACGTCAATACCGTCGATTGCGACCTGGTCACCGTCGAACACGTAGCGATCGCCCACCTTGCGTGCGTTGAAGACCGCTTTACGGCCGCAGCGGCAAATCGTCTTGAGCTCTTCGAGCGAATGCGCGACCTCGAGTAGACGCCTGCTCCCCGGAAACGCGACGGTTTGAAAGTCCGTGCGGATGCCGTACGCGAGCACGGGCACGCCTTCGAGAATCGCGATGCGCAACAAGTCGTCGACTTGCCCTTCACTGAGAAACTGTGCTTCGTCGACGAGGAGACAACTCACGGACTTGCCCGTGCGTGCGAGCACGTGCTCGCGCTGGGCGAGGAACTTCGCGTAAATGTCTTCGTCAGGGGCGACAGTGAAGTCGACAGGGCGAGTTACCCCTAGGCGCGACACGATCGCCGCGTCGCCCTTCGTGTCGATGTCGGGCTTGACGATGATGACTTCTTGGGCGCGCTCTTCGTAGTTGTAGGCGGCTTGAAGTAAAGCCGTGCTCTTGCCGCTATTCATGGCTCCGTAGCGGAAGTACAGCTTGCTCATGTCAGGTACCCGTCTTCTGCAGCTCGGCGGATCAGTTCGGATTTCTTGCTCGCCGATCGGTTGGCCCCAGCATACTTTTGTCTCACTCGCCGAAGATACGTCTTCGCGGTCTCGTAGTGCACATCCATGCGCTGGGCGACTTGCGCCATGCTGAGCCCCGATACGTAGAGCGTGAGCGCTTGAGTCTCACCCGCGCTCAGCTTGGGTCTCGACTGGCTCTGCGCCCCCACGGGCAAGGGGCGCCAGTCGCGCTTGTGGCTCGTGTCGCGATCGATTCCCATGACCTTTCGCGCCGTGTCCATGACGTCGCGCATCGGTAGCGTCTTGGGCAGAAAGGCCGCGACCCCCGCCTCCATAGCGCGCTCGCGTGCTTCGGAAGTATCGAGACTCGAGAGCACGATGACCTTCGCACCTGCCGCGCGGCACGTGCGAACGCGAGCTTCGATCGAGACGGGTTCGGTGAGTTGAAAGTCGAGAAATACGAGATCTGTCGGAAACCGATCGCTGTGCACGAGTTGAAGCCACGAGCTTGCAGAGAGCACTAGGTCGAAGTCGACCGCGTTGTTTGCTATCCAACTCGCGAGGCTGTCGAGCAGCAATTCGTGATCGTCGAGTATCGCGAGCCGAACGCGCGCTTCAATCGCCATGATCTGGAGTCTTGCAGGTCAGCGAGACACTTTGTACCCCGAGATCGGGGTACAACTAGGGCTGGGTGCCGAGGGCCTTAGCGGTGCTCGCGAGAGTCTTCGCCGCATTCTGTGGGTCATCGGACAGGGCCGTGCCGTAACTAGGAATCATCGCCGAGAGCTTCGGGCGCCACGCGTCGATCGAAGCGGGGAAACACTTCTCGAGGAGCCCGAGCATGATGGGAACGGCGGTGGATGCTCCGGGCGATGCTCCGAGGAGGCCCGCGATCGTGCCATCCGCTGAAGCAACAACCTCGGTACCAAATTGCAGCACGCCGAGCTTCTTCTTGTCTTTCTTGATCACTTGAACGCGCTGGCCCGCCGTGATGCGATACCAGTCCTCACGTTTGCCGCCCGGCACGAATTGCTGCAACTCGCGGAACTTCGACGCGTTGCTCGCGGCGAGCTGCGAAACGAGGTATTTCACGAGGCCGAGATTGCCAAGCCCCGCCGCGACCATAGGCACGATGTTGTGCCAGCGGATCGACGCAAACAGGTCGACGAGCGAACCCGTCTTGAGAAATTTGGGGCTAAAGCCCGCGTACGGTCCGAACATGAGACTGCCCGTTCCGTCGACGACTCGGAGGTCGAGGTGGGGCACAGACAT
>JANNCX010000005.1:0-2112 GCA_031387145.1 Salinibacterium sp. | reverse complement strand
GGATACCTCTCGGTGATGGCTGCGGCGCCGACTCCGCCCTATTAGGGCGACCCACGCTGGGCGTGCCTCGCCATCGTCCCCCTGACGGCGAGGCACGACCCGTTGATAGAATGTGTGCTATCCCCTCGGGCAACCGAGCGGCAATAGAGGAGCACACATGAGTGACGCCACGGCCGCTGCACCAAACGAACCCAAGAGCGAGGTCATCGAAGATGCCGTCGTAGTCGAGACAGCATCGACGCCCGAATCCCCAGCTGCCGCTCAGGTCGTGTACGTTCAGGCGCCGACGCCTCCGCGCAAAAAGGGCAACCGCGGAGGCGGCGCGGCGATTGCCGTGGCATCCGGCATCATCTTCGCCGCAGCGCTCGCGGCGTTGAGCGCACTCGTGGGCTTCTTCGCTTCAGGAACGTTCTCGTTCACGTTCCTGGCTCAAGCGACCTTCTATATTCCTGTCCTCCTTTTCATCATCGCCTTCGTATTGCTCGTACTCGTAGCTAACCGGGCGAGCTGGTGGGCTTACATCTTCGGCAGCATCGTTGTCGCGGTCGTCGTGTATTTCGGCACCATCGCGCTCGGTCTGCTGTCGACGGGCATCATCCTCAACACTCCCGAAGAGGCAGCAGCGCGCTACGCGGCACAGCTCACGAACCCGTTTGTCGTGATCGCGACGCTGCTCGCTCGCGAAGTGTCACTCTGGATGGGCGCCCTCATCGCTCGCCGCGGCCGCAAGCTCAAGGCGAGCAACTCGGTGGCGCGCGACACATGGGAGCGCGAAGTCGCAGAGAAGAAGGCCGAGCATGAGCGGCCAACCGGCACAGCTACCACCGCCGTCTAATCCAGCGCTCCTGCCGATATTCGCGGCGGTCACGTATCTCGCCGTGCTTATCGCGGTGTGGGGCATCGTAAGCCTCACACTCGACGTCGATGTGATCGGGTACCCGGATGCTGGCCCGCTCCTCGGGCCAGCCATGGCGGTCGTTGCTTCCATCGTGACATGGGCGTGGGTCGTGAGAACGGGCCGCGTCGATTGGATCGTTCGCGGTGCGCCCATCGCGGGCGGCGTCGCATATTGCGCGGTAGTGCTCACGGGAGCGATCGGTTATGGCCTCGCGCAAGCATCCATCGCGTGGATGCCCGTCGCCGCCGGCCACTTTGCGCTCAGCCCATTCGTGGTTGCCGTCGCGCCACTCACCGCCCTCACGGTAATAGTGGCGTGGGCGCTCGCGCGAGGAGCCGAAAATCGTGCGGAATAGCCCCGCCGCCATTTGACCGCTGAGTCGGATGAGACTACTCTTGGCGAGGTGTGCGCTCAGGCGTGCGCACCATGGGTTTGTCCATCGGATGACCCCCACGGCATACCCGCTCATTCACTGGCGGGTCCAGTTGAACTCGACTCGCTCCGGCTCGTCGAATGCTAATCATCAATTGTTGTCACCGTGCAACGAAAACAAGGAGTAACTTCAGTGCCCACCATTCAGCAGTTGGTGCGAAAGGGCCGTAAGCCGAAGGTCGTCAAGACCAAGGCTCCCGCCCTCAAAGCCAACCCGCAGCAGCGCGGCGTTTGCACGCGTGTATACACGACGACCCCAAAGAAGCCGAACTCGGCTTTGCGCAAGGTTGCTCGCGTGAAACTTTCTAACGGAACTGAGGTCACGGCCTACATTCCCGGTGAAGGCCACAACCTTCAAGAGCACTCGATGGTGCTCATCCGCGGCGGTCGCGTTAAGGACCTGCCTGGCGTTCGCTACAAGGTAATCCGCGGCGCCCTCGACACCCAGGCGGTCAAGAACCGCAAGCAGGCTCGTAGCCGCTACGGCGCGAAGATGGACAAGAAGTAATGCCACGTAAAGGACCAGCACCGAAGCGTCCCGTAGTTGCGGACCCGGTCTACGGGGCTCCCATTGTGAGCCAGCTCGTCAACAAGATCCTGCTCGATGGCAAGAAGGGTCTGGCCGAGCGCATCGTTTACGGCGCACTCGAGGGCGTTTCCGCCAAGAATGGCGCGGATGCCGTTGTGTGGACCATCGGTGGTGGCCACTTTTGTGGTGCCGGTTCGTGCGTGCCAGCGGCCACCACTGACCTCGAGCGTGCCAAGGATTTCATCACCAAGCC
>JANNCX010000386.1:0-2486 GCA_031387145.1 Salinibacterium sp. | reverse complement strand
TCGACGCGCTTGCCGAGGAGGTTCTGGCGGAAGCGGCCGTGCTTGCCCTTGAGCATGTCGCTCAGGGACTTGAGGGCACGGTTGCCAGTTCCCGTGACGGGGCGGCCGCGACGACCGTTGTCGAACAGCGCGTCAACCGCTTCTTGAAGCATGCGCTTCTCGTTGTTGACGATGATCTCGGGAGCCCCGAGGTCGAGCAAACGACGCAAACGGTTGTTGCGGTTGATGACGCGGCGGTAGAGGTCGTTGAGGTCGGAAGTCGCAAAGCGGCCACCATCCAGTTGCACCATCGGGCGAAGCTCCGGCGGGATGACCGGCACAACTTCGAGCACCATCGCGGCGGGCGAATTGCCCGTCTGAAGGAACGAATTGACGACCCTCAATCGCTTGATGGCACGGATCTTCTTCTGACCCTTGCCGTTAGCGATTTGGTCGTGCAAGTCGATGCTCTCGGCGTCCAGGTCGAACGCTTGAAGGCGCTTCTGGATTGCCTCGGCACCCATGAATGCCTCGAAGTACGTGCCGAAGCGGTCTTGCAGTTCCTGGAATACGGAGTCCTCAGGCTTGAGGTCACCGATCTTGAGGGTGCGGAAGTCTTCCCACACGCGCTCGAGCTGAGCGATTTGCTCGTCGAACGACTTGCGGGCTTGACCCATCTCCTTCTCGGCGACATCCTTCGCGCGTCGCTTCTGGTCGCTCTTGGCGCTTTCTGCTTCGAGCGCTGCGAGGTCTTCTTCGAGCTTGACCAAGCGGTCAGCGATACGAACGTCGCGCTGGCCCTCGAGCGTCTTGATCTCGAGACGAATCTCGTTCTCAAGGCCCGGGAGGTCTGCGTGACGACCCTCTTCGTCGACCGAAATGATCATGTAGGCGGCGAAGTAGATGACCTTCTCGAGGTCTTTCGGGGCCATGTCGAGCAAGTAGCCGAGTCGGCTAGGAACGCCCTTGAAGTACCAAATGTGCGTAACGGGAGCGGCAAGTTCGATGTGACCCATGCGCTCGCGGCGCACGGACGACTTCGTGACCTCAACGCCACAGCGCTCGCACACAATGCCCTTGAAGCGCACACGCTTGTACTTGCCACACGAGCACTCCCAGTCGCGAGACGGGCCGAAGATTTGCTCTCCGAACAGGCCGTCCTTCTCTGGCTTGAGCGTGCGGTAGTTGATGGTTTCGGGCTTCTTTACCTCGCCGTGTGACCAGCGACGGATGTCGTCGGCAGTAGCAAGGCCAATCTTGATTTCGTCAAACGCGTGAACGTCGAGCAATTTTTTCTTCTCTCTTACGAAACGTAAAAACTGGAGTCAGGAGGACGGTCTAGATCTCGTCGATAGACGAGGACTCGAACCGAGTGGAGATGTTGATTCCAAGTTCTTCCGCTGCGCGGTAGACCTCGTCATCCTTGTCCCGAAGATTGACAACCGAGCCGTCGGCCGAGAGCACCTCGACGTTCAGACACAGCGACTGCATCTCTTTGATGAGCACCTTGAAGCTCTCGGGGATACCGGGCTCTTGGATGTTCTCGCCCTTGACGATCGCTTCGTACACCTTGACGCGGCCGAGGATGTCATCCGACTTGATCGTGAGCAACTCCTGGAGGGCGTAAGCGGCGCCATACGCTTCGAGCGCCCACACCTCCATCTCACCGAATCGCTGGCCACCGAACTGCGCCTTACCACCGAGAGGTTGCTGGGTGATCATCGAGTACGGGCCCGTCGAGCGAGCATGAATCTTGTCGTCCACGAGGTGGTGGAGCTTCAAGATGTACATGTAGCCGACCGAGACGGGCTCGGGGAACGGCTCGCCGGAGCGACCATCGAACAGTCGAGTCTTACCCGTCGAATCGATGAGTCGGTCGCCGTCGCGCGTAAGCGTCGTCGAGTCGAGCAGTCCCTCGATTTCGGATTCGAGCGCGCCGTCGAACACGGGCGTTGCAACCTTGGTTCCCGGGTCGGCCTTCATGGCGTTCTCGGGGATGCCAGCCGCCCACTTCGGGTTGCCCTGCACCTCCCAGCCCTGCTTAGCCACCCAGCCGAGGTGAGTCTCGAGCACTTGCCCGAAGTTCATTCGACCCGGGATGCCGAGGGGGTTGAGGATGATGTCGACGGGCGTGCCGTCGCTGAGGAACGGCATGTCTTCGACGGGCAGGATCTTCGAAATAACACCCTTGTTGCCGTGACGACCAGCGAGCTTGTCACCAGCGGTGATCTTGCGCTTCTGGGCGATGTAAACGACAACACGCTGGTTGACTCCCGAGCCGAGTTCATCGTCGTTCTCGGCGTTGAACTCCTTGACGGCGATGATCGTGCCCTCTTCACCGTGAGGAACCTTGAGCGACGTGTCGCGCACTTCGCGGCTCTTCTCGTTGAAGATCGCGCGAAGCAAGCGCTCTTCGGCGGAAAGCTCGGTCTCGCCCTTGGGCGTGACCTTTCCGACGAGGATGTCACCGGGCCGCACTTCGGCGCCGATGCGGATGATTCCGCGCT
>JANNCX010000366.1:0-1503 GCA_031387145.1 Salinibacterium sp. | reverse complement strand
CTTGTGAGGCGTCGACCGCCCAGCCGCTATCGCGCAACGTCTTTGCGGCGATGGCCTCGCGAAGTTCTGGCAACCCGACTGCTTGCGTGTAGCGATAGTTCTTCGGGTCGAGTACGGCTCGGGATGCAGCTTCGACAATGTTGCTCGGAGTAACGAAGTCGGGCTCGCCCGCCGCATAGCTAATCACCGGTCGGCCTTGAGCCTGGAGGGCCTTGGCTTTGCCATCAACCTTGAGGGTTGCGGATTCGGCGATTGCGGCAATTCGGCGGGAGATTCGCTGTTCGTTTTGCGGGGAAGTCACGGGTTCAAGTGTAGGCCGCGCGAGAGAAACCGACGCTGGGGATGACGTACACTTGAGCACGGCAGTTGAAATCTGCCATGCTTTCGCGCGCCCAGCGCGTCGCAAGCATAGATTTCGGCTCGAAGGGCGGTGGCTCAATTGGTAGAGCAGCGGTCTCCAAAACCGCAGGTTGCAGGTTCAAGTCCTGTCCGCCCTGCAGAATCACGCATGACGTGCGCGGTTAGAGGAAGGTAACAAGTGGCCAGAAAAGTCATCGACGAACCGACTGAGGATGTCGTCGCCAACGCCAAGAAAGAGCGCGCCCAGCGGCGTGGTCCCTTCGGGCGAGTGGCACTCTTCGTTCGCCAGGTGATCGGGGAACTGCGCAAGGTCGTCACACCGACACGCAAAGAACTCGTGAGCTACACGATCGTCGTACTCGTGTTTGTCGTCATCATGATGGCGATCGTGTCTGGTCTTGACTTCGTGTTCGCCCTCGTCGTCAACTTCCTGTTCGGTAACCCCGTCGACGTCGTCAACGGCTAAAAGTCGATCCATCAGGGCGGCCCGCGGGTCAGCCGTGCGTATGAATGAAAAGAGATTTTGTGTCTGAGAACCACCGCGAAGACTTTGAGCTCGCGACGGCAGCAGAGCAGTCCTCCGAGGAGGATGAAGCCCAAACGGGCAACACCCTCGCGGCAGACGACAAGTCCGAGACCGCTGCGGAGGACGAGGCAATGCATGTCATCGAAGAAGACGAAGAGCTCGAAGGCGACCTCGCTGGACTCCTCGAAGCGCTCGACGCAGCAATCGACCCCGAGGCTGACGCAATCGTTGACGACGCTCTAGACATCGACTCGATGGACGAAGCGGATGCCTCGGTCGCAGCCACAAACGACGAAGCCGAGCTTGACGCCGACGCATCCGCTGACGCATCAACCGACGCCGAGGCCGATGGCACCGACGCCGAGGTAGACCCCTACGACGAGTTCCGCACGGAGCTCCGCGGCAAGCCCGGTAAGTGGTACGTCATTCACTCGTACGCGGGCTTCGAGAAGCGCGTGAAGCAGAACATCGAGAACCGCAAGGTCTCCATGGCCATGGAGGAGTATGTCTTCCAGGTCGAGGTTCCGATGGAGGACGTAGTCGAGATCAAGAACGGACAGCGCAAGCTCGTCAACCGCGTGCGCATCCCGGGTTACGTGCTCGTGCGCATGGATCTC
>JANNCX010000344.1:0-5677 GCA_031387145.1 Salinibacterium sp. | reverse complement strand
CGCGACCCCGTCGAGGGTGATGGCTGTCATTTGTTGCTCCTTACGATCAGGCGGGTTGAGTAGCGGCAAAGCCGCGTATCGAAACCGGCCGGGGGTTTCGATACGCGCGTTCCGCGCTACTCAACCGACCTAGGCCCAAGTAGTTGGCGACGTGAGACCCGGGTAGAGCGGGTAGCCATCGGTGAGCTTCAGCACACGTGTGCGCAGAGCCGCGACATCCGGAGCCGGCTTGAGGGCCGTAGCGATGATGTCGGCGACCTCCGTGAACTCGGTGTCGCCGAACCCGCGAGTCGCGAGCGCGGGCGTACCGATGCGCACGCCAGAGGGTGTCATCGGCGGACGTGGGTCGAACGGCACTGCGTTGCGGTTGACCGTGATGCCTGCCGAATGCAGCACGTCTTCTGCGTCTTGACCGTGGATGGCCGAGTTGCGGAGGTCGACGAGCACGAGGTGCACGTCGGTGCCGCCCGTGAGCACGTCGATTCCCGCGGCCTTCGCGTCGGGAGCAGTGAGGCGCTCGGCGAGAATCTGCGCGCCGCGAACCGTGCGCTCTTGGCGATCCTTGAACTCGGGCTCGGCAGCGAGCTTGAACGCCGTGGCCTTCGCGGCGATGACGTGCATGAGCGGCCCGCCCTGTTGGCCTGGGAACACGTTCGAGTTGATCTTCTTCTGCAGCTCGAGATCGTTCGTGAGAATGAAACCCGAACGCGGGCCACCGATCGTCTTGTGCACGGTCGACGACGTGACATGCGCGTGGGGAACGGGCGAGGGGTGGATGCCCGCAGCGACGAGCCCCGCGAAGTGAGCCATATCGACCCAGAGCACAGCACCGACCTCATCGGCAATCGCGCGGAACGCGGCGAAGTCGAGTTGGCGCGGGTAGGCGCTCCAGCCCGCGATGAGCACGTGGGGTCGAACTTCGAGGGCCTTCTCGCGCACGACATCCATGTCGACGAGGAAGGTCTTGGGGTCGACGCCGTACGCGTGAGCCTCGTAGAGCTTGCCCGAGAAGTTGAGCTTCATGCCGTGCGTGAGGTGCCCTCCGTGCGCGAGCTCGAGTCCGAGAATCCGGTCTCCCGGGGTTGCGATCGCAGCGAGCACGGCAGCATTTGCCGTGGCGCCTGAGTGGGGCTGCACGTTCGCATATGCCGCGCCGAAGAGGCTCTTGGCTCGTGAGATCGCGAGGGACTCGGCGACGTCAACGAATTCACACCCACCGTAGTAGCGACGGCCGGGGTAGCCCTCGGCGTACTTGTTGGTCAGCACTGACCCTTGCGCTTCGAGCACCGCACGAGGCACGAAGTTCTCGCTCGCGATCATCTCGAGGGTGCCGCGCTGGCGGCCGAGTTCTTGATCGAGTACTGCTGCGATCTCGGGATCGACCTCGGAAAGCGGCGAATTGAAGGTTGTCGACATGGGCTGGCTCCTGACACTCAAACGGATAGTACAAAGGTATCCGTTAGGCCCAGGCGTACGGCCCATTCGTGTGGTTTCGCTCCCCGATGGTTGGCCATCTGAACGCCAGTCGCGATGTAGAAATGATACCGCCTTGTCAATTAGTTAGGACTCCTGACATACTCGAGGAGTGAGCGTCATTCCCGCACCCGTGAGCCGCACCGATGGCGTCGGAACGCTGTCTCTCGCGGGCGCAAGCGTGAGCGGCGTTCTCGCCGACTACGCGGCCGACGTGCTCGGGTTGTCCGTGAGCGCGGCGGGGAGCATCCACCTAGAAATCGGCTCGAGCCCGGCGCCCGGTGGCTACACCCTGACGGTCACGCACGCGGGAATTGACATCGAAGCGGATGCCCCCGCGGGCCTCTTGGCGGGCATCCAGACCCTGCGCCAACTGGCCGTCGCGGGCGAAGTACCCGTCACACGCATCGTGGACTACCCCCGCTTTCGCTACCGCGGCGCGATGCTCGATGTCGCGCGGCACTTCTTCGACGTCGCATCCGTCAAGCGCTACATCGACGACATCGCACTGCTCAAACTCAATTTCTTGCACCTCCACCTCACGGACGACCAGGGGTGGCGTATCGAAATCGAGTCGTGGCCCGAGCTCACACGAGCGGGAGCGACGACGCAAGTGGGTGGAGGCGGGGGCGGCTTCTACTCGAAGGCCGACTACGCCGAGATCGTCGAGTACGCGGCGTCGCGCTTCGTGACGATCGTTCCCGAGATCGATCTGCCCGGGCACACGAATGCGGCGATCGTCGCGTATCCCGAGCTGGGTGATGGTCCCGCCGAGCCGCACGAGGGAATCGAGGTGGGCTTCAGCTCCCTCGCGATCGGGCGCGAGAGCACGTACTCATTCGTCGACGACGTGGTGCGTGAGGTCGCCGCCATGACGCCGGGGCCGTACATCCACTTGGGCGGAGACGAATCTCTCGCGACGACCGACGCGGACTTTCTCGCCTTCATTGCGCGCGCGACGGCGATCGCGGCCAGTCACGGCAAGACGCTCATCGGGTGGCACGAGATGGGTCGCAGTCGCGA
The DNA here is from genome assembly GCA_031387145.1 of Salinibacterium sp. Lineage (GTDB taxonomy): Bacteria > Actinomycetota > Actinomycetes > Actinomycetales > Microbacteriaceae > Rhodoglobus. The sequence continues at coordinate 3,181 of JANNCX010000344.1, read as the reverse complement.
CCTGCCCGCGGGCACGATCGGGCAGTACTGGAGCTTCACGACGCCGCAACCGGGCGCAGCCGAGCACACCGTCTCGTTCGTCGAGCAAGGCGGCCGGATCATCATGTCTCCAGCGGATGTCGCGTACCTCGACATCAAGTACGACACCGAGTTTCCCCTCGGGTTGGACTGGGCAAACGGCCCCACGAGCGTGCGGGAGTCGTACGAGTGGGACCCGGCCGACATCGTCGCGGGAGTCGGCGACGAACAACTCCTGGGCGTCGAAGCGCCCGTGTGGAGCGAGACGATCACGACGATCGAGGAACTCGAACGCATGGCGTTCCCGCGGCTCGCGGCGATCGCCGAGATCGCGTGGTCACCGCGCGCGGGTCGGTCGTGGAAGGAGTTTGCACCCCGGTTGGCGGCGTTCGGTGGTGTGATGGATGCGGCGGGCATCCGCTATTTCCGCGCCCCGGGCGTGCCGTGGCCGGACTAACGCAACGCCGCTCGACGCTGTAGGTACCGATCGCCCCACGTGAGCCCGACGAGCGCGACGAGCGTGAGCGCCGCGTTGACGAACGGCAGCACTTCAACGCTCACGAAAGCGAGCAGGAGCGCGCCAAGCAGAGCGCCCGTGCCGATCCCCACGTTGAATGACGTCGTCATGTAGGCGGACGCGAAGTCTCGAAGCCGCGCCGAGACGGTGTGCAACATTCGCGTCTGAATCATCGCGGGCACTGCACCGAACCCGATGCTCCAGACGACGAGCGCGGGGAAAACAACCCACGTCACTTGAGGAAACAAGCCAATGATCGTGACCGACACGACGATCGAGGCGATCGCGACCGTGAGCGCACCGCGGGGATACCGCTGCGCGAATATGCCCGATAACGCGAGACCGACGAAGGCCGCGGACCCGTAGAGAAAGAGCACCAACGCGACCAGTTGCGGGGGGATACCGACGGGCCCGAGGAGGAAAGGCGCGACGTACGTGTAGAGCACGTTGTGAGCGGTGATGAGCACGACGACAACGATGCACATGAGGATAATGCCCGGAATCGATGGATCTCTGCGCAGCGGCAGAGGAATCTCCCCCGTCATGAGGGGAACGAGGTGATTCACGGCCGGGAGAAGCCACGCCGCGACGGCCGCGAGAATCAGGATCACGCCCGCCATGATCAGAAAAGCGGCACGCCAGCCGAGTGCGTGCCCTATCGCCGTGCCGAGCGGAACACCCAGAACGAAGGCCGTCGTGCCGCCTCCTGCGGTGAGCGCGACGGCGCGCGCCAAGTGTGATTTGTGAACGAGGTGGCCCGCGTACGCACCCGCCACGGCCCAGAAGAGTCCGTGCGCGAGGCCGCCGAGCACTCGCGCGACGACGAGCACGGCGTACGTCGGCGCGAGCGCGCTCAGAACGCTCGACAGCACGAAGACGAGCAAGACGATGAGTACTAGCGGCTTGCGCGGCACGTTTCGCGTCAGATTTGCGAGCGGCGCAGTGCTGAGCACGACCGTTCCCGCGAAGATCGTGATGAGCAGTCCCACTTGAGAGAGCGAGACGCCAAGATCGCTCGCGATTTCGGGCAACAGACCCGCCGGCAAGAACTCAATCGTCACGGAACTGAACATGAGACTCGAGAGAGTCAGGATGCCGATCCACGGGAAGGTCTTCGAGGAGTTCACTGTTTCAAGCGTAATCGAGGATGTCGGCGCGGCGTCACGAGCACGACTGCAACTACCCTTGAAGCGTGACGGCAACCCACTGGATTCTGACTCTCGTTTGCGACGACCGTCCGGGAATCGTGCACGCCGTCACGGGCGCGATCGTCGAGGCCGGCGGCAACATCACCGAATCGCAGCAGTTCTCGAGCGACGACACGTCGTCGTTCTTCATGAGACTGCAAGTCGAGTCGGCCGCGTCGAGAGTCGCATTCGAAGCAGCGCTCGCGCCCGTCACCCAGCGCTACGGAATGACGTGGCAACTCGACGTCGTGGCACGACCGCTGCGCACGCTCGTGCTCGTGTCACGCGCTGGCCATTGCCTCAACGACTTGCTCTACCGCCAGCGTGCGGGGCAACTCACGATCGAGATGCCGCTCGTGCTGAGTAATCACCCCGACCTAGCGGAGCTCGCATCGTTCTACGACGTGCCCTTCGAGGCACACCCCGTATCGAGCCCCGGCCAGAAGCTCGCATTCGAAGATCGCGTGCAAGAAGTCGTTGAGCAACACGGCATCGAACTCGTCGTGCTCGCGCGCTACATGCAGATTCTGTCGCCCGAGTTGTGCGAGTCGTTGAGCGGCAAGGCCATCAACATTCACCACTCGTTCCTGCCGGGCTTCAAGGGAGCGAACCCCTACAAGCAAGCGCACGCGCGCGGCGTCAAACTCATCGGAGCGACGGCACACTTCGTGACGAGCGACCTCGACGAGGGCCCCATCATCGAGCAAAACGTCGTGCGCGTCGATCACTCCCGCACGGCGAGTGAACTCGTCGCGATCGGTCAAGACGAGGAGTCGCGCACCCTTACTCAAGCGGTCAAGTGGTTCGCCGAGCACCGCGTTCTGCTCGACGGAGCCCGAACCATCATCTTCAAATGACATTGCTCATCCACTCCGCGCGCAAGCTCGACGCCGCAGGCGAGGTCGACGACTTCTGGGTGCTCATCGAGGGCGACACGATCGTGTCGACGGGAACCGGGCGTGCTCCGGATGCAGACACCGCTATAGATGCACAGGGAAAGTGGCTCGTGCCGGGGTTCATTGACCTGCACTGTCACGGCGGCGGCGGATTCTCGTTCGACGCGGGAGCCGCCGACACCGCGGCCGCGGATATCAACGCCGCCCTCGCGACCCACCGGGCACACGGCACGACGCGCTCGGTCATCAGTCTCGTCGCGAACCCGATTGACTCCCTTGTGGAGAGCCTCGGCATGATTGCAGACCTCGCTGAGGTCGACCCGCTTATTCTCGGCTCTCACCTCGAGGGGCCTTTTCTCGCGCCCGAACGCCGCGGTGCGCACAATGCAGCGTTCCTGCGAGAGCCCCACCCCTTTGAGGTCGAGCGCCTCATCGGCGCGGCGCGTGGCACCCTGAAGCAACTCACGATCGCTCCCGAGCTGCCGAACGCGCTCGAGTCGATCGACGTGCTGGTCGAGGCGGGTGTCGCCGTCGCTGTCGGGCACACCGAGTCCACTTTCGAC
>JANNCX010000322.1:0-3116 GCA_031387145.1 Salinibacterium sp. | reverse complement strand
GGTGGTGTCGGGCCTGCTGCTGCTCATGGAGGAGCCATTCGAGATCGGCGACTGGATCGAGACGGACGGCATTCGCGGTCGCGTCATTGAGGTGAATTGGCGCGCAGTCCACCTCAAGACGGGCCGGGGCATCCGCATCATTCCGAACGCCGCACTCGCCGAGAGTTCGTTTCTCAATCTGACTCGGAATGACTCGCCCTTCGAGCTCTCAACGATCGTGAAATTTGCTACGGACGACTCGCCGCAAGCCGTCATTGACGTGTGCACGAGTGTCGCAGCCGACCTTCCTGCGGCTGTACCTGGTGCCGCGGCATCCGTTACGCCCATGCTCAAGGCCAAGTATGAAGTCGAGATTCCCATCTCTAGCCCGAAAGAGAATTGGAGCTCGATTCGTGCGTTCAGAACGCGGCTTTGGTACGCCGCACGGAGAGCCGATCTGCATCTCGACGGTGACCTGACCGACCCTTTCAATACCCCTGACAACATCGCCGACGCGGTGCGAAAGCTCGCGCCCGCTTTGTACCTCGGGCCCGACGATCTCGACGTCGTCGCATCCCAAGTGCGCCTCGAACGCTACGGGGCGGGCGAAGTCGTGCAACGCGCATTCGTCGTTCCCAACGGAATGCGGTACATCATTAGTGGAACGGCGACTCTCGGCACCCCGACCGCTGACGGCAGTGAGCTCACGTTTGCCGTGCTCGATCGAGACGACGTTCTTGGGCTCAGCGCACTAACCCGGCAAGGGGTTGCGGCGCGAATCGTCGCGACGACCGACCTTGCGGTGCTGTTCATACCGACGTCCGTGCTCGACACTCTTGTCAAGACGCGCCCCCGGCTCGCGCGCGACATCGGGCAGGAAATGGACAATCGCTTGGGTCTCGCTCGAACGGCGCTTGCTGCCGCGGGAGTCGAGCCGCCAGTTGGCTCGAGGCTCATCGCGTAACGATCGGCGGTTGCTGCGCGCTCCCGGTAGATTGGCCACACCATGAAGTACGCGAATTCCGTCATCGACCTCGTCGGCAACACTCCTCTCGTGCGCCTCAACAAGGTCACGGAAGGCATTGCAGCGACCGTGCTCGCGAAGGTCGAGTACCTGAACCCCGGTGGATCGTCGAAAGATCGCATCGCGACTCGAATCATCGACGACGCTGAAGCCAAGGGACTACTGAAGCCCGGCGGCACGATCGTCGAACCTACGAGTGGCAACACGGGCATCGGCCTTGCGCTCGTCGCTCAACAACGCGGCTACCGGTGCGTGTTCGTGCTGCCCGACAAGGTCGGCGAAGACAAGCGAAGCGTGCTCACGGCGTACGGTGCCGAGATCGTCGTGACACCGACGGCCGTCGCTCCCGAGAGTCACGAGTCGTACTACAGCGTGAGCGATCGGCTCGCGCGCGAGATTCCCGGCGCGTTCAAGCCCAACCAGTACTCGAACCCCAACGGCCCCTTGAGTCACTACGAGACCACAGGCCCCGAGATCTGGCGCGACACCGAGGGCCTCATCACCCACTTCGTCGCGGGCGTCGGCACGGGCGGCACAATCAGCGGCGTCGGCAAGTACCTCAAGGAAGTCTCGAAGGGCTCGGTTCGCGTTATCGGCGCCGACCCCGAGGGCAGTGTCTACTCGGGCGGCACGGGTCGTCCCTACCTCGTCGAGGGCGTGGGCGAAGACTTCTGGCCGACCGCGTATGACCCCACAGTCGTCGACGAGATCATCGCGTCGAGCGACGCCGAGTCGTTCGACCTCACCCGGCGGCTCGCTAGAGAAGAAGGACTACTCGTCGGTGGGTCGAGTGGGCTCGCGGTGGCATCCGCTCTCAAAGCAGCTCGCGACCTCAGCAAAGACGACGTCATGGTCATTCTGCTACCCGACGGCGGGCGCGGCTATCTCGGCAAGATCTTCAATGACAAGTGGATGCGCTCCTACGGTTTCGGCGTCGATCTCGACGAGCGCACTGTGGGCGACGTATTGAGCGCAAAGACCGGTCAGCTGCCCGATCTCGTGCACGTGCATCCGTCGGACACCGTGCGCGACGCGATCGAAATCATGTCGAAGTACGAAGTGTCGCAAATGCCGGTGCTCACCGCAGAGCCGCCCGTCGTGATGGGTGAAGTCGTGGGTGCGATCGACGAGCGAGCGCTTCTCGAGGCAGTGTTCTCGGGCGGCGCGAAGATGAACGACCCTGTGAAGGAATTCGTGGGCGCCCCACTCGGTTTGATCGGTGTACACGAATCTCTCGAAGCAGCGAAAGCTGCGCTCGCGACAACGGATGCACTGCTCGTGACGAACGATGGCAAGCCCGCCGCGGTGCTCACGCGCCATGACCTTCTGACCTTTCTCTCGACCTAGAAAAGAACCCCTTGACTGACGAGCACTACGCATTTTCGACTCGCGCGATTCGCGCCGGGCAAGAGTTCGACCCGACGACGGGCGCTGTCGTTCCGCCCGTCTACTTCACGTCGACGTTCGTTCAAGACGGCATCGGCGGGTTCCGCGGCGGGTACGAGTACGCGCGCGGCGGCAACCCGACGCGCACGTCGCTTGAGGAGCTTCTCGCTTCGCTCGAAGGCGGCCTCAAGGCCTTCAGTTTCGCGTCGGGCCTCGCGGCGGAAGACACCCTCCTGCGCGCCGTGCTGCATCCCGGCGATCACATTGTCATGGGCAACGACGTTTACGGCGGCACCCACCGCCTCGTGAGCCGCGTCTTCGTGCCGTGGGGCGTCTCGATCTCAACGGTTGACATGAGCGATCTCGACGCCGTGCGCCACGCGATGCGACCGGATGCCACGCACATTCTGTGGGTCGAAACACCCAGCAACCCGCTCATGAAGATCAGCGACATCGCAGCCCTCGCCGAGATTGGGCACGCCGCGGGAGCACTCGTCGTCGTCGACAACACGTTCGCGTCGCCGTATCTGCAGCGCCCGCTCGAGCTCGGCGCCGACGTTGTCGTGCACTCAACTACGAAGTACCTCGGAGGTCACTCCGATGTGCTCGGTGGCGCGGTCATCGTCAACTCCGAGGAGCTCGCCGAGAAGGTCGGATTCTTGCAGTTCGGTGTCGGAGCCGTTTCTGGTCCCATGGACGCGTGGCTCACGGTGCGCGGCATAAAGAC
>JANNCX010000315.1:0-2075 GCA_031387145.1 Salinibacterium sp. | reverse complement strand
GTCCCAGTTCGCCCAGTCCGGCACGAGGTTCGAGTTGGCGAGGAGCACGCGCGGCGCCCATTCGTGCGTCTGCATGATTCCGACGGGCTTGCCAGACTGCACGAGCAGAGTCTCATCGCCCTTGAGCGTTTCGAGAGAGCGCACAATCGCGTGATAGCTCGGCCAATCGCGAGCGGCCTTGCCCGTGCCGCCGTAGACAACGAGCTCGTCCGGGTGTTCCGCGACCTCGGGGTCGAGGTTGTTCTGCAGCATGCGCAGCGCGCCTTCTTGTTGCCAGCCCAAGGTGTGAAGGGTGGAACCTCTGTGTGCCGTGATCATGGGGCGTCCTTTTCGTTGGGGTGGTTTCGATACGCGGCCTCGCCGCAACTCAACCCGCTGGCGGCCAAAAGCTCCCCAGAAACGACGAGCTCGACGGCCGCCGCGATGTCGGGCGCGAGATACCGGTCTGGGCCTGGGCCCGGCACGCTGCGCCGCAATGACTCGATGACTCGCGCGGAAACTGGGGCGGGGGCATCCCCCCTCATCTCAATGCCGCGTGCCGACGTCATGAGCTCGATCGCGAGCACGCGTTGCAAGCCGTCGATGCCTCGGCGCAACTTGCGAGCCGCGCTCCAGCCCATCGAGACGTGGTCCTCTTGCATCGCGCTCGTGGGAATCGAGTCGACGGATGCAGGCGCCGCGAGTCGCTTCAACTCGCTCACGATTGCCGCTTGCGTGTATTGCGCGATCATGTGACCCGAGTCGACGCCCGGGTCGTGAGCGAGGAACGGATTGAGTCCGCCATTGCGGGTCTTGTCGAGAAAGCGGTCGGTGCGGCGTTCGCTCATGCTCGCGACGTCCGCGATGACGATCGCGAGAAAGTCGAGCACGTAGCCGATCGGTGCGCCGTGGAAGTTTCCGTTCGACTCGACGCGCCCATCGAGAGTCACGACGGGGTTGTCGATAGCGCTCGCGAGTTCGCGCTCGGCCACGACCCTCGCGTGCGCGAGTGTGTCCCTCGCGGCGCCATGTACCTGGGGAGCACACCGCAGTGAGTACGCGTCTTGCACGCGAGTAAATCCGTTCGTGCGATGCGCAGCAATCGCGCCAGAGCCCTCGAGCACGGTGCGCATGTTGGCGGCCGATTGAGCCTGCCCCGGATGCGGCCGCAGCGCTTGCAGGTCGTCCGCGAATACCGCGTCGGTTCCCGCGAGCCCCTCGACGCTCATTGCGGCGGAGAGGTCTGCAGTGTCGAGTAGCGCCTCTAGGTCACCGATCGCGAGGCACAGCATTCCGAGCATCCCGTCGGTGCCATTAATGAGCGCGAGACCCTCCTTTTCGCGCAAAACGACGGGCTCGATGCCCGCTGCCGCGAGAGCCTCGCGTGCCGGCATGGACTCGCCGTCCACGCGAACGTCGCCTTCGCCCATCGCGGCCAACGCACAGTGCGCGAGGGGCGCTAGGTCGCCCGAACAACCGAGGCTTCCGTACTCGCCAATCATGGGCGTGATGTCGGCGTTGAGCATTGCGGCATAGGTCTGCGCGAGCAGCGGGCGCACTCCCGTTCGGCCCGTCGCCATCGTCGAGAGTCGAAGCATCATGGTGCCGCGCGCCACTTCGCGCTCGACCTCAAGTCCCGAACTCGCGGCATGACTGCGCACGAGAGAGCGCTGCAATTGGATGCGCTGATCGATCGGAATGTGCTTGCTCGCGAGAGCACCGAAGCCCGTCGAGATGCCGTAGTGCGGCTGCGGGTCTTGCGCGAGAGCCTCGATAACCTCGCGCGACTCCGCCATCGCCGCGAGCGACTCTCCGGCCACGATGACGCGAGCCCCGAGCCTCGCGACCGCGATCACTTGCTCGACCGTCACGGGCCCGACACCGATAATCACTTCGCTCATGAAATCCCATTGAACGCGCACTACCCCTGCCGCGCTATGGGTCCTCGCGGTATCGTGTATGAGATATCAGACAGGAACGATGGATGCCACGAATCCCCGCAGCTCGCAACACCCTCGCCGTGCTGCGCTACCTCGCCGCCCGAAGTGGCCCGGTGCGGGCATCCACCCTCGCTCGAGACCTCGGCATGCCGCGCT
>JANNCX010000271.1:0-8785 GCA_031387145.1 Salinibacterium sp. | reverse complement strand
CGCAGCGTGCTGCTCGTGCTTCAAGCGATGGACACGGCGGGCAAAGGCGGAATCATCCGTCATGTCGTGGGCGGTATCGACCCGCAGGGCGTGCACATCAAGGCGTTCAAGGCGCCCACTGATGAGGAGAAGAAGCACGATTTCTTGTGGCGCGTGCGCCCGGCACTGCCGTCCCCTGGCATCATCGGTGTCTTCGATCGCTCGCACTACGAAGCCGTGCTCATTCACCGCGTGCGCGAGCTTTCGACGCCCGAAGCGATCGAAGAGCGCTACGGAATCATCACCGATTTCGAGACCGAACTCGCGGCAGCCGACACGACGATGATCAAGGTCATGCTGCACATTTCGTCCGACGAGCAAAAAGCTCGCTTGGGCGAACGACTCGCTCGGCCCGACAAGAACTGGAAGTTCAACCCCGGCGACATTGATGAGCGGATGCTCTGGCCGAAGTATCAAGAGGCATACCAGATTGCGCTCTCGCGCACGTCGACCCCCGTCGCCCCGTGGTTCGTGGTTCCCGCGAACAACAAGTGGTACGCGCGCTGGGCCGTGCAGTCGCTCTTGTTGGATGCACTGCGCGGCCTCGACCCGCAGTGGCCCGCGGCAACCTTCGACGTCGCCGCGCAGCAGGCGCGCCTGGCGGCGACTTAAGGCTGGTTGAGTAGCGCGCTGGAGCTCAGGGAATCGCTTTGCGATTCTGCGACGCCAGCGCCGACCCGGCTGTGCGGGGTCGGATGCAAGGCCGTATCGAAACCCGGCCGATTTCGATACGCGCTTCGCGCTACTCAATCAGCCTTAACTAAACGCCTCAACTACGGGCCGAAACTTCAGCTCCGTCTCGGCAAGCTCCAACGCGGGGTCCGAACCCGCAACGATCCCCGCCCCCGCATACGCCGTGACCGTCTCGCCCTCGACGAGCGCACAACGAAGCGCGACAGCCCACTCGCCGTCGCCGCGCCCATCGATCCATCCGACGGGTCCCGCGTAGCGCCCGCGATCGAAGGGCTCGAGTTCGGCGATGAGGTCAACGGCGGCCGCGGTCGGCGTGCCAGCGACGGCGGCAGTGGGGTGCAGCGCCGCGACGAGGTCGAGCGCACTCGAGCCGTCGGCGAGGGTCGCAGTGACGTCGCTCGCGAGGTGCCACAAGTTGGGCAGTCGCAGCGTGAAGACGTCGCTCGACGTGAGCGCAGACGTGTGTGGTGCGAGGGCGTCGAGCACGCTCCCGAGGGCGAAGTCGTGCTCCTCGCGATCTTTGGGCGACTGGGCGATGGTGGTTCGCGCGAGTTCGTCGGCGAGGGCATCCGCTCCCCGCGCACTCGATCCCGCGAGCACGCGAGCCGAGACCGAGCCGCGCGATGACTGCACGAGAGTCTCGGGGCTCGCGCCCATGAGGCCGTCGACCGCGAACGTGAAGGTCTCGGAGTAGGCGGAGTTCAAGCGACCGAGGGGCAGGCGCAGATCCGCATTGGCCGGGATGGTCGCCACGATGTCGCGCGCGAGAACGACCTTGTCGAGCCCGCGAGCGAGGGCCTCATCCACGCGCGCGCGAAAGGACGAAGGCGTCATCGCGCCGGGCTTGAACACCGCGGAATACGGCGAACCAAGGGGTTCGGCGGGGGGCAGGTCACCGGAAACGATCGTCACCCAACTCACACCGCCGCGGCGCCCGATAACAACGCGCGGCACGATGAGCACGCTCTCGGCGGCCGAGTCGTCGGCGAACGCAAAGCTCCCGATCGCGACGAGGCCCGTACCGGGCAACTCCACCGGGTCGGTGGTCGACGATGCTTCGGAGATCGCGCGCCAAGCGGCAGCTGCATCCGAAATCCTCGACGGACCACTGAACGTCAGCCGCAACGCTTCGCCCAGACCGATCACGCCATCGTTGCCGCGAATGAAGGCGAGCGGATGCCCGGGCGAGAGCAAAGACACGAGGGAACCCATATCGGCGACGCGCTCAGTGCTCGCGGTCAGCACGGGGTGGGTCACATCATCCAGCGTACTCGCAGGCTCAGAATCACTCCCGGCGAAGAGCCTAGACTTGAGTCGTGGCCAAGGCTGATATGAACAAGCGACCCGAGGACGTCTCGGGCATGTTCGATGGTGTCGCCAAGCACTACGATCGCACAAACGCGGTGCTCTCGGGCGGCAACGCCATGTTGTGGCGAGCCGCAGTCGTGCGCGCCGTTGCCCCTGTCGATGGCGAGCTCATTCTCGACATCGCGGCCGGTACCGGCACGAGTTCGAGCGCCCTGCAGCGCAACGGCGCTCGTGTGATCGCAGTCGACTTCTCGCCAGGAATGATTGCCGAGGGTCGACGCAAGCAAAAGAACGTCGAGTTCGTCGAGGCCGACGCGCAAAAGCTTCCGTTCGGCGACAACGAGTTCGACGCCGTCACGATCAGCTTCGGGCTTCGCAACATCAACGATCCCAAGGCTGCGTTGAGCGAGATGTATCGAGTGCTCAAGCCCGGCGGTCGGCTCGTGATCTGCGAGTTCTCGAAGCCGCCCGTCGCGATTTTGCGCGCGACATATTGGACCTACCTCAAGTACGTTATGCCTCTCGTCGCCGATCGCGCGAGCTCAAACCCCGCGGCATATTCCTACCTTGCCGAGTCGATTCGCGAGTGGCCCGATCAGGGCGAGTTGAGCCAGTGGGTGCGAGCCGCTGGATTCATCCGAGTCGCGTACCGCAACCTCACGGCGGGGATCGTCGCGCTGCACCGTGGCCGCAAGCCCGTAGACGCAGAAGTGCTCGCGTCAGTCGCAAAGCGCAAGGAGCACACACAACCGATCAAGACGGTCGCGCCGTGACGACGCCTCTCGTGCGAAGGAGTAACACACTCAGTTCATCACTCGGGCTCGGCGAGAAGCTCTTCGCGTCGAGCGACGAGCGCCGGTTTGCCGACGCACTCGAGCAAGGCCTCGAGACGGTTGAAGCTGGCCTTCTCGACCAGATGCAATTTGCCGATGAGATAGCGGATGTCACGAGCCGCTACCTCCTCGAAGCGGGCGGCAAGCGCGTTCGCCCCATGCTCACGCTGCTTACCGCGCAACTCGGCGAAGGCAACACCCCCGACGTAATCCTCGCGGCTCAGGCCATCGAGATTACCCACGTCGCGTCGCTCTACCACGACGACGTGATGGACGACGCACCAAGCCGTCGAGGCGTTCCGAGCGCGCAGAACGTATGGGGCAACTCCGTCGCGATCCTCACGGGTGACTTACTGTTCGCTCGAGCGAGCAAACTCGGTGCGCGATTGGGTGAGCGGATTCTCGCGCTGCAAGCCGAGACGTTCGAGCGCTTGTGCCTCGGACAATTGCACGAGACGATCGGGCCGCGCGCCGACGAGGATCCCATCGAGCACTACATCCAGGTTCTCACCGACAAGACGGGCTCGCTCATCGCGGCCGCCGCGCAAGTGGGTGTCATCTTCTCGAACGCACCCCAGGAGTATCGGGCTCCCGTCGCCGAGTTCGGCGAGCGGATCGGCGTCGCATTCCAACTCATCGACGACGTCATCGATCTTGCGTCGCAAATGGATGACACGGGCAAGACCCCCGGCACCGATTTGCGAGCAGGCGTCGCGACTCTACCGCTGCTGTTTCTGCGCAGGCTCGCGGCGACCGACTCGAGTGCAGCGAACCTCTTGGAGCGCATTGAGCGCGAAGTGACGTCCGCCCACGACATCGACGATGCCGAAGTCAAGGCTGCGATCGCCGAGTTGCGCGAGCACGCTGTCACTGCCGAGACGCTCGCCGAAGCGCATCGGTGGGCGCGAAGAGCCGTCGAAGCGCTTGAGCCCCTTCCGGAGGGACCGGTCAAGAAGGCACTCACCCGATTCGCCGAGACGATTGTGGAGCGTTCCAACTAGTGACGAATAAGAAGCTGCGCCTCGCCATCGTCGGCGCTGGCCCCGCGGGCATTTACGCGGCCGACATCTTGCTCAAGGCCGAGAAACAATTCGACGTCTCGATCGACTTGTTCGAGCAACTTCCCGCCCCGTATGGTCTCGTGCGCTATGGCGTCGCGCCCGATCATCCGCGCATCAAGGGAATCGTTACGGCCCTTCGCGACGTGCTCGACTCGGGGCAAATCCGCCTCTTCGGCAACGTGCTCTTCGGCCGCGACATCACGATCGACGACCTCAAGAAGCACTACAACGCCGTGATCTTTTCGACGGGCGCGATTCGGGATGCCCCGCTCGGGATCCCCGGAATCGAACTGCCCGGTAGCTACGGTGCCGCCGACTTCGTCAGTTGGTACGACGGGCACCCTGACTTTCCGCGCGAGTGGCCACTCGACGCGGCATCCGTCGGCGTAATCGGCAACGGCAACGTTGCACTCGATGTCGCGCGCTTACTCGCGAAGCATGCCGATGACCTGTTGCCGACCGAGATCCCCGCGAACGTCTATGAGGGGCTCAAGGCGTCTGCGGTCACCGACGTTCACGTGTTCGGTCGTCGTGGACCGATGCAAGTGAAGTTCACACCACTCGAGCTGCGCGAGCTCGGCGAACTCGACGACGTCGACATCGTCGTTTACGAAGAGGATTTCGATTACGACGAAGCGTCGAAGCTCGCGATCGAGACGAACAAGCAAGTGCTCGTGCTCGACAAGATTTTCCGCAAGTGGCGGGATGACCCGCAAACCGGATCTTCGCGACGCTTGCACTTGCACTTCTTCGCAAAACCCGTGGAAGTGCTCGGCACCGATCGCGTCGAGGGGCTTCGGTTCGAGCGCACCGAGCCGGACGGCGCAGGCGGCGTTCGTGGCACGGGCGTGCTTCGTGATGTGTCCGTGCAAGCGGTGTACCGCGCGGTGGGCTACTTCGGGTCGCCGCTCGATGGCGTTCCGTTTGACTCGCGGCACGGCATCATCCCGAACCGCGAAGGCAAGGTCGTCAACGACTCGCACCAACCCGTCAACGGCGTCTACGCGACGGGGTGGATCAAGCGCGGCCCTGTCGGTCTCATCGGCCACACCAAGAGTGACGCGATGGAGACGATCAAGCACGTGATCAACGACCAATCGAATTGGTGGTCGCCCGTGCACCCCGAAGAAGAAGCGATCGTCGCGTTGCTCAAGAGCCGCAATGTCGACTTCACGAATCTCGACGGGTGGCGCAATCTGGATGCACACGAGTTGTCGCTTGGGGAGCCCCAGGGGCGCACGCGCGTCAAGGTCGTTCCGCGCGACGAGATGGTCACGGTCTCGAACGGTCGCTAGTGGTACAGCTACTGCACCGCAGACGTGAGCCGCATGATGTTGTCGAGGATCGCGGAACCTCTGGGACGGTTCATCCACTCGTCCAAAGTGAGTTCGCGACTCGCTGATCGGTAGCTCTCTTCGAGTTCGCGCATGTCTTCGACGAACGCCTTGCTGCGAACCATAACCGAGATTTCGAGGTTCAGGCTGAACGAGCGCATGTCCATATTGCTTGACCCGATCACGGCGACTTCGTCGTCGATCGTGAAGTGCTTGGCGTGCAAAACGGTCGGCGCGGGGAAGAGCCAGATGCGCACGCCCGCCCGCAAAAGCTGCTCGTAGTAGCTGCGTTGCGCGTGGTAGACCATGAATTGGTCGCCGACCTCGGAGACGAAGAGCTGCACATCGAGACCGCTTTGCGCGGCGGTCGTGATCGCGTAGAGCATCGAGTCGTCCGGCACGAAGTAGGGGCTCGTGATGATGACCTTCTTGACCGCCGCGTAGAGCAGCGAGTTGAAAAGTCGCAGGTTGTTTTCGCCCGCGAACCCAGGCCCGCTCGGAACGACTTGAGCGTCGAGCGGCTCGCGCGTGAAGATCGGATCCGTGTCGTCGAAGTCGCGAATGAGCATCTCGTCGGTTTCGCTGTACCAGTCGGTCACGAAAAGCGCATTGATACCCGAGACGATGGGCCCTTCGAAGCGCACCATGAGGTCTTTCCAGTGCAGCCCGCGACGGATGTTGCCCTTCTTGTTGTAGCTCGAGTCAACGAGGTTTTGGGATCCAGTGAATGCAACAGTGCCGTCGATCACGACAAGCTTGCGGTGGTTGCGCAAATCGGGGCGCTGGTACTTTCCGCGAAGGGGCTGCACGGGGAGCATGAGGTTCCACTTAACGCCGATCTCGTCGAGCTTGCGAATTGTCTTTCGGTAACCGGGTGATCGCAGGCTCGCAAGATGGTCGAGCAGAACTCGTACGGTGAGCCCACGCCCAACCGCCGCCTCGAGCGCGTCGAAGAAAGGTGCGGTCGTGTGGTCGAGCGCGAGAATGTAAAACTCGACGTGCACGTACTTGCGAGCCGTGCCGATTGCTTCGGTCATCGCGATGAGCGACTCTTCATAGTCGGGATACAGCTTTCCGCTGTTTCCGCCGACGAGCGGCATCGCGCCGAGAGTGCGATTGAGCTCGACGATCGGTTCGAGCCACGCCGGCCACGGATTCTCGCGCTTGACCTTCTCGACTCCGTCCGTCGTTTCGAGAATGAACTTGTTGATCTCCCGCTGTCGCTCGCGCCGCTCTTTCGGGAGCCTCCGGCTGCCGACGAGCAAAAACAACAGGATTCCGAAGTAGGGAATGAAGAAGATCGCTAAGAGCCAGGCGAGCGCAGTTTGTGGGCGTCGGTTTCTCGGGATGTAGATGACTGCGAGCACGCGAATCGTAAGATCCACGAGCACGAGGATCGTCGCGACGACGACAGCGAGCACCGACGGATCGGCCCAGTTGATCGTGAGCATGCCGCGGGGGTTATCTAAAGTTGACGAATTGAAGGTCGACGTCGAGCTCTTTGCCCTTGAGCAGCGCCATCGTCGCTTGAAGGTCGTCGCGGCTCTTCGATTGCACTCGAAGTTCGTCGCCCTGAATCTGGGACTTGACGCTCTTCGGACCTTCTTCACGGATGATCTTGGCGACCTTCTTGGCGTCCTCCGACGAAATACCGTTCTTGAGTGAGACCTCGATACGAAACTCTTTGCCGCTCGGGAATGGCTCACCAGTGTCAAGACTGCGAAGCGAAATGCCGCGCTTGATGAACTTCTGCTCGAGCACTTCGAGCACGGCCTTTACGCGCACTTCCGCGCTCGCCTTGAGCAAGAGCTTCTCGCCACTCCACTCGACGGATGCCCCAACGCCCTTGAAGTCGTATCGCGTCGCGATCTCTTTCTGTGCTTGGTTGACGGCGTTATCCGCCTCCATCTTGTCGACCTTGCTGACGATGTCGAACGTTGAGTCTGCCATGCCCCCATCGTACTAATGCGAGAGTGTTCAGGTCGTGGGCCGCGCGATGTTCGGGCGCGCTGTGCTCGAGCGCACGATGAGCTCGAAGGGGAGCGCCGTATTCGCTTGAGCGATTTCGCGATGGCCAGGGTTCAACTGGTCCATGAGTATGTCGACGGCCATGCGGCCTTGCAGCGCGGGGAATTGCGCGATCGTCGAGAGCCCGAAGAAGTCGGAGAGTTCGTGGTCGTCGACCCCGATGACTGATACGTCGTGCGGTACTTGCAAGCCCAGGTCGCGCGCCGCGAGGATCGCGCCGATCGCCATCTCGTCTGAGGTAACGAACACCGCGGTTGGTCGCTTGCGGGGGTTTCCGAAGAGCTGTTTGGCCGCGGCATACCCACCCTGAATCGTGAAGTCTGCGGCTTGAAAGAGTTCGGGATCGATCGGGATGCCCGCCTCGAGCAGCGCGGCTTCGTACCCGTCTCGACGCCGAGTCGGCACGTGAAAGTCCATCTCGGAGTCACTGTCTCCACCGATGTGACCGATGACCTTGTGACCGAGTGCCAGTAAGTGATCGGTAGCGAGCCGCGCGACTGCTACGTCGTCGATTGAGAGGGTTCGCACGCCCTCGATCGTGCCACCGACTCCGACGATGGGCTTGTTCATGTCATGCAAGCGACCGATCTCGGCGGTCGTGAGTTCGAGCGCGATCGCGATGACGGCATCCACTCGCTTGCGCAACAGAAAGTGTTCGAATACGCTCGCGCGTTCCTCGCCGCCGCCGCCGAGGTTATAGAGCGTGAGGTCATAGCCGTGGCTGAGTAGGGCGCTCTCGGCGCCTTCGAGCACGGCGCCGTAGTACCAACGGTTGAGGAAGGGGATGACCACGCCGACGTTTTTCATTCGGCCCGTCGCGAGGCTCGAGGCGTTTGAGGACACGACGTACTCGAGTTCGAGCGCCGCTGCATGCACGCGCTCTCGCGTCGCATCTGAGACGTGCCCGTTGCCGCTGAGCGCGCGAGAGACGGTAGCCGTCGAGACCCCCGCGAGCTGCGCGACGTCGTTAATGCCCGGCATCGCCCCACCTTTCTTAAGTGTGCTGATCTTATCGGGGCTGCAAGCTGGTCACACGGACCTCGCTTACCTTGTATTCTTGTTCAGCGCGTTCGGTCAGGTGAATACACGTGGTCGGGGGCGCTTCGGCAAGTTACCCAAGCGGCCAAAGGGATCTGACTGTAAATCAGACGTTTTCAACTTCGGGGGTTCGAATCCCTCACTTGCCACCAAAATGAGAGAGCCTCGCTTGTCGGGGCTCTCTCATTTTGGTATTTGAGGAGCACCCCCGTGGGCCCCCGCTGTGCAGACCGGACGATTCCGCAGGGAATCGGGCCGGCGGCGCAGTAGGGGAGTCGAATCCCTCACTTGCGACCAAGAAGAGTCTCGATCCAGCGCATCGACTGCCGCGACTGCGGTGTCAAAAACCGCGCCCCAAGAGAGCGATGCCGCGCTGGGACTAGTGCCGATGCAGAACATGAGTCACTGAGCGACACCGCATCATCGGATTCAGGGGTGACACGGCCGCGCC